>JAYFRC010000110.1:0-5886 GCA_034926415.1 Oscillospiraceae bacterium | reverse complement strand
AACATCGGCTTTGCTGTAAACCGCATAAATATCATAATCGTTTGGCAACCCGGAGTTGGCGTAATCAAACATACAGAACGTGCCGTCGAATACGCCGTGCTGTTCTGCTTCGCCGGTACCTGCCTTTCCGATCCATTCGGCTCTTTTTGAAATCTTGTCGATATAGTCGTTTTTTGTATCTGAATCCGCTTCAAATTCCAGAGCGATTTCCTGACCGCCTTGGCCAATGGCAAACGGATGATAATAAAAATGGATGGCTTTTGCTCCATCCGGTATCGTGTCGGGGAAAATGTCTGTGAGTTTCTCCGGGATTTCATTGAGCTTTATAACCCTATCGTAATTGTCGATATCCGTTACATCGGCGGTCTCATCATGGATTACGGCGCCCAGAACAGTAATCGGCGCCAGAAATATGAAGTATATTGAGAAGAATACGGTCATTGCTGTTATCAGTATGGTGCAATCTTTTTTAATTATGCCGCTAATTAGTAAGCACGTGACGACGGCAAAAGATGCAAATGGAATCGCAAATATGAGTCCAAGATAGTAATGCGGCTCAATTGTTCTCTGAGATAAGAACCAGTAAACTCCGGTAAACGGAATAAGGAAAACAAGAGCCATGATTATAGAGAATTTTGCCCTTCTTACCCCGCCTTGTTTTGCTCCCATATAATATGCTCCAGACCGTCGGTCATTTTTCGGCTGATTGTTTTACTGATATCAACTCAATTCGATTCCAACATATATAAGGACGGCGCTGCTTTAAGTATCAAGCTCGTAGTAGTAAAGCTCATTGTTGTCCGTGTCATAAAGGGCAATCGTAAAATTCATGGAATAGCGGTTTAACAGCTTAGTGTCGTCCTTCGGATTACTGCTTTCGCTGTGCCTGTCATAAAAATAGTAATAGCCGTGTTCAATCTGAGGAATGATGGACGCGCCATCATCGTCCGTGATGTATGGACCGTATTGCGTATCCCCGTCGACCCTGCCGTATACGACGGCCTGCAGATTATCAGACAGCGGAAACGCGCGCCAATCATCGTTATTCGCCATAGCGTCGGACAATGCGGCGCCTGAATCATCGTCAAAACTGATCTCCGCATAAGTATCTCCGTCGCCATGAAACCCGTCATGGGTATCCTCGCTTGAAACGACCGTTCCGCCCGACATATCAATCCCAAGCGTGTTTGAAATATCGTCTGTTTCACTTTCTGAGGAACATGCCGAAAAGCAGCCTGTCAGCAAAACGGCAAATATGACGCAAAATGCTTTCTTTAACACGATTTGCCTCCTGAGCATAGTTTCAGAATTAAACGCGGTCGTCACAAAGCCTCTCCCGGCTCTCTTTTTTCTGTCCGCCTGTATTCAAGAATATCTCCGGGCTGGCAGTCCAGCGCCGCGCACAGCTTTGCAAGGGTGGAAATTTTCAGCGCTTTTGCTTTGCCGTTTTTTAAGATGGAAATATTTGTAATAGTGATGCCGACACGCTCGGCAAGTTCCGTGACGCTCATTTTGCGCTTGGCAAGCATGACGTCGATATTGAAAATTATCTCGTCCTCCATTGGCTCCTCCTCATATCGTCAGGTCGCTTTGTTCCTGAAGCTCCGCGGCTTTTCTCACGAGGTGGGACAGCGCGGCGGAAACAGCGGAAATTGCGATACCGACTACCAGCACGATTAGAGACATCAGCACAATTGCCGGATGGTTCATGTTGAGAAACAGATATACGATGTTCATTACAAAGAAAAACCCGGTGTCGGCGGCGGCCAATACCGCGATCCATTTCAAAAGTTTTGCATTTTCCATGCAGAAAGAGCGGTCCCTGCCGATGTTTCCGGCAATCCGCCATCCAAATACAAGAACAACATAGCAAGGGACCCCCGTAATCCAAACAAGAATTATCCATGGAAGGTAGCAATACGCGAATTCCGGGTACTCCGAGAGCAGCGCTTTCCCAAGTGACGGGATTACAAAAGCATAGACGAGGAACCCGCATAAACCAACAATTACAATAATCCATTTCAGCCATTTTGACAGTGAGGACTGATTCATGGGCAAAACCTTCTTTCCGGTACATTTCTGTGCCAACTACCTGTTATTATAGCTGCTTGCTATTTGCAAGTCAATGATTATTTATCGTAATACGATAAATGTGACGCGGCTCAATATTTATTCAAGGGGCAAAAGATAATTTAGAGCTCCTGATTGACACGCGTGGTTGACTGTGGTAGACTTAATTCATTAGGTCGACTGAGGTAGACTTAGAAAAAGGAGACTTCATAAATGGAAACGCCCAAAATATACGAGACGGAATACCGTTTTTGCTGCATAATATGGGAGACGGAGCCGATAAACAGCGGCGAACTCGTTAAACTCGCGGCAGGGGAACTCGGGTGGAAGAAATCCACGACTTATACGATCATCAGGCGGCTTTGCGAGCGCGGCATTTTGAAGAGCGAGGACGCAGTCATTACGTCTCTGTATTCCAAAGAACAAGTACAGCGGCAGGAAAGCCGGGAATTTCTCGATAAAACCTTTGATGGTTCTCTTCCGGCGTTTCTTGCCGCGTTTGCAGGAAGCAAATCCTTATCAGAAAAAGATGTTGCCGAGATTCGGAAGATGATCGACGACTACGAGGTCAAATAATATGCGACTGGAAGAACTGTTCTTAAATCTTCTCAATATGAGCATCACGGCCGGTTATGTGGCGATCGCGGTCATACTCCTGCGCCTGCTGCTCAGGAAAGCGCCGAGATGGATTTCCTGCGCTCTTTGGGCTCTGGTCGGACTGCGGCTTATACTGCCGTTTTCGTTTGAAAGCGTCATGAGCCTGATACCTAGCACTGCTACTGTCACACCGGATATCCTGTATTCGGCAGAACCGGCGATCAGCAGCGGCGTCCCCGCGGTGAACAGCATCATCAATCCGACGATTGCGGAGTCGCTCACCCCGGTGGTGACAAGCAGCGCCAGTCCTATGCAGATTGTCATGTCGATTGCCGGCGTCGTGTGGCTCGCCGGAATGCTTGCTATGGTGCTCTACAGCGCCGTTACATATATAAGACTGCGCCGGAAGGTCGATTCCGCCGTCCTTCTCAGGGATAATATTTACGAGAGCGACGCGATATCGTCACCGTTTGTCCTTGGCATCGTAAAGCCGAGGATATATCTGCCCTTTGCCGTCGGCGAAGAGGACAGAGGCTATGTCGTTTCCCATGAGCAGGCACACATTCGAAGAAAAGACAACTGGATAAAGCCCTTCGGCTTTCTGCTCCTGACGGTCTATTGGTTCAATCCGCTGATATGGGTTGCTTACATCCTGCTGTGCCGGGATATTGAGGTCGCCTGTGACGAAGCCGTCATCAGGGATATCGGCGGCGACGAAAAGAGAGCATATTCCCTCGCGCTGCTGGGCTGCGCCGTAAAGCGCAGAAATATTGCGATGTGTCCGCTGGCATTCGGTGAAGTAGGCATTAGGGAAAGAGTGAAAAACGTGCTGAATTATAAGAAGCCTGCTTTTTGGATAATTATAGTGGCGGTCGTTGTTTGCGTTGTTGCCGGGATATGCCTGCTGTCCAATCCGAAGGAGAAGGCTGACACATCCTACGAGAACCCCAATGCGGAGCAGCTTTTTGCTTGCCGCACCGCTTATGTCGGGGATAATTCCGCCGTCGGGAATATAGTCGGCCTTCTTAAATTCCCGGACGACGTCGGGTATGACCATATCGAACTGCAGACAAGCGCTGAGCCTTACGGCGTCGATGTCTATTTCAGCGTAACGAACGAAGTCAAGGCCGCCTATAACAAATCGTCGCCTGAAAATATCGATGTTTTCCGCAAAGATGCCTGCATTATGTTTGCTCTCATTGGAAACGCGGACGAAGTTGCGTTCCGGTTAGATGACGGCACGGAAAGTCCCGTTGACCTGCAATTTACCCGCGAATGGGCGGAAAGTGTTGCCGGTGTGGATTTGTGGGATGAAAGCGGCTCCGCAGAAAAACTGGACGCCCTTATCACACGAATCAACGAGCATGTGGAGAGCGCCTATGCCTCCGCTGATGAGGATATATCCACCGGCCCGTTTGTTGGATATATAAAAGCTGAGGACACCAAGACTTTCGACGTTTACACGGAAGAGAACGGCACCTACATAATGAGCCTGCCTATGTCGCTGTTCGACGATTTTCCGGCAAATCACTGGGATCCGGGATGGATGAATGTCGATGTCTACTGCGGCAGGATTGATGATTTCACATGGGCGGTGGCCTGCACCGGCCCCTCGGCCGGAACCGGGAACGAAAATGTCTGCACCTCGTCGGACGGGGGAAAGACCTGGTGGGTGGGCGAACGCGCCGCAATGTACTCCGGGACTGTAACCGGCGCAGGCTTTGCATCTTCAGAAGTAGGTTTTATGAGCTACCGCTACTTCGTTGACCAGGGACCCGAGATCAGCCGCACGCTCGACGGCGGGAAGACGTGGACCCGTATGACGGTGGATATTCCTGATTATCTGACCGGGTACAAGATGACGCCCCTGATCCCCACGTTCGCCGGAGAATCCGGCACTTATCCGATAGAGCTTTATGACAACGACGGCAAGACTTCCATGGCCTATCTCGCAACGGAAGACGGGGGCATGACCTGGCAATGGAAAGACAGCCCTCTGGACGAGGCTCTGAGCGCGGCATTTCTAAAGGATAACAAGACGAGTCATATTAGAGGGGAGTGTGTCGGAGAAGGGCACATCATTCTCGGAAGTGAGACGTTATCCGGCGTTACAAAAGTCTATACCCTTACCATGTACGGTGAATACGGCTTTGAGGACGGGAATTTCGTAAAAGTTTCGGGTACCGGCATTATTCCCGCAGTATTCACGTTTACGGATTCAGGCGACGGCCTTGTGTGTACGGAAATTTTATATCCGGAGGATGGTTCCGCCTATGCGAAATCCATCAAGAAGATGTTTCCCTCTGAATATCAGGAAAGAGCTTTGCAGCCTTCTGACGGCGACATGCAGGATTTGGTGTCTCAGGAACGCGCGTATGCGGCAAGCTATCTGAAAGAAATCGGCAGGGATGCGACGATAGGCGATTACGGCGATTTTGAACATACCCTGCTTACCGATGTGGGCGTTCCCGTTGGTGTGTCGAATAGCATCATAAACAATCCATTGTTTTCCGATTATCCGATATGGATCGGCAACCGTGAAAAGCTTGAAAACGGGGTGCGATATGTATATCAGGTGAGTTATGACAAGACGGCCACTGAAATTGTTTTTACGAAATACGAATACGACACGAACAAAATCGTCGAATGCACAAGGAAGAATTACATTACAGGCCAGATAATCGAGAAGACAAGTTACCCGGACAAAACGGAATAGCAGTCGGAGTAGCAGTTCTACCCTGCTAAAACTGAACGCCTATCCTGATACAATATGTATAAGGATAGGCGTTCGGGTTTTATTGAAAGGGTTAAGGATAATATGAACCCCACGGGGACGGTTTCGCGCCGCCCTTTTGAGTTTACACATAATTTGGGATAGCCAAAGACACAAGAATCTACAATAATATTTGACATTTCCGCGATATTGCATTGCCTGAACTTATTAATACTTACCTTTCGCAGATATATTGGCAAAGTAAGAGCATTATGTTTTTAATGGCCAAAACCCAACTACCTATTTGTTTATTATCTGCCTGGTCCTCTGCCTCCGCCTGGTCCTCTGCCTCCGCCGGGTCTTCCGTCTCCGCCGGGTCTTCCGTCTCCGCCGGGTCTTCCGTCTCCGCCGGGTCTTCCGTCTCCGCCGGGTCTTCCGTCTCCGCCGGGTCTTCCGTCTCCGCCGGGTCTTCCGTCTCCGCCGGGTCTTCGGTCTCCGCCGGGACT
>JAYFRC010000103.1:0-13277 GCA_034926415.1 Oscillospiraceae bacterium | reverse complement strand
GAACGGACGCCAACGGCGTCTGCCTCGCGGGCATCATAGCCAACGGCTTCGTCTCTATCTCGAACAACATCACGTTCCCGATGCTGACCTTCCTGTCCGCCGGTATCATCAACTTCTTCGTTCCCTCCGGCGGCGGCCAGTGGGCGGTTCAGGCGCCTATCGTCATTCCCGCTGCACAGGCAATGGGCATCGAGTACGGCCGTGCCTGCATGGGTATAGCCTGGGGCGATCAGTGGACCAACATGATTCAGCCGTTCTGGGCTCTGGCTCCTCTTGGAATCGCCGGCCTGCAGGCAAGAGACATCATGGGCTTCCTGATCGGAGTTCTTATCTTTGTCGGTATCGTTGCCGTCCTCGGCTTCCTGTTCTGGGCTCTATTGTTCTAAACAAGAGCCGTATATCAAAAAATCTTATATGCACATAAAAGAAGCGGAGTGCCTTTTGGCGCTCCGCTTTTTCCGTTTTCTGTTTTGAAAATAAAACCGTCTTTGTGCGTCTGCGCCTTCAAAAAATGAAAAAAGGACGTCCTTCGGGACGTCCTTTGTCGCTTTATCAGGCGAGCTTGTTGAGCTTGAGCGTCATAGCGCTCTTTTTATTGGCCGCGTTGTTTTTGTGGATCAGACCGGCCTTGCTGGCCTTATCGACCTTCTTAACGGCGACCTTGTAAGCAGTCTCAGCCTCGGTGCGATTGCCTTCGGCGGCAGCGGACTCGAACTTTTTGACCGCAGTCTTCATCGCGGACTTCTCGACCTTGTTGTTTGCGCCTCTGCTTTTTGCCAGCAGAACACGCTTCTTGGCAGACTTAATATTCGGCAAACCAAACACCTCCTCCGGCTTGAAGATTCAGCGGAGTACAAACTCCACGCAGAATGATATTTTAACATCAGCGGGTGAAAAATGCAAGTCATTTCGCTGGTTTTTTTGCTTTTTTTAGGAATAAGACCCGCAAAAAAGCAAAAAGTAGTATTAACTTACCACATTTTGTGGGTATGGAAAATGCGAGGTCAAATTATGCTGTCAAAAAGAACGGATCTGGCGGTCGAGGCAAAGCAGCTTTTCGAAGAAAGCGCAGGGAAAACGACCCAGCTCCCCGGCGTGAAAGCAAAGGATTACGAACGGTCGGGCTTCGCGGTCACGTCGGTTGAGATACTCGACTCGCGCGGATCGGAAGCCCTCGGCAAACCTGTCGGCGATTACAGAACTGTGTCCGTCGCGCCGTCGCGGGATGCGGCGGAATTCTCGCGGGCCGTGGAGTGCCTGGGCAAGGAGCTCGCGACCCTTATCTCCGACCTGCCGCCCGACGCGCCGGTCCTCGTCGCCCTGCTCGGCAACGCGGGGATAACTCCCGACGCCGTGGGCCCGGAAACGGCGGGAAATATCTTCGTCACCCGTCACCTTCGTTCCGCGTCGCCTCAGTTTCAGTCCCTGCGCCCCGTGTCGGCCGTGTGCACCGGTGTTCTCGGCACGACGGGACTGGAGAGCTCCGAGCTTATCCGCGCCGCGGCAGAGTCCGTGAAGCCCGCAATGGTGATTGCCGTTGACGCTCTCGTCGCCCGCAGTTTTACAAGGCTGTGCAAAAGCGTGCAGCTCTCCGACTCGGGAATAGTCCCGGGCTCCGGCGTCGGCAACCACAGGGGCGCTCTGACGCGTGAGAGCCTCGGTGTGCCTGTCATAGTCGTCGGAGTGCCAACGGTCATAGACGCCGCGACGATGGCCGCTGACCTGCTTAAAGACAGCGGAGCCGGGAGCTGCGAACCGAAAGAGCTCAAAGACGACGGAGGCCTCATCGTCACGACACGCGACATCGACAGCGAGGTCAAACTATTCGGACGTATGCTCGGCTACGCTATATCCCTCGCGCTCCAGCCCGGATTGACCCAAGCCGACCTCACTGCGCTCCTGGCATGATTCCAAATAGTATATTTATTTAGAAATATTGCAATTAGTATTAAAGTTGGCTGCAAAAAAGCTCCGCTGTCCGGGCGGAGCCTTTTTGTGTTATTTTGTATTAGAAGAGAGAAAGAGGGGGATGCATCGGTTTCCCTTTGCATGCTTATAATATATCCCCCGAACATTTCCAAATTATGAAGTGTAAATGAACAATTTGTAAATACGGGATCCCGCCCCTAAATTTATCAGCAATGCTTCATGATAAAGCCAAGAATCGCTGACTGGAGCTCTTTGGGCTTTTCAAATATGGAGACGTGGCCGCAGTCCGGTATTACCATGAACTCCGAGTCCGGTATATTGTCCGCCATTATCTTCGAGAAGCGCTGGGGTTTAAGTATGTCGTCCTGGCCGCAAATGATAAGCGCGGGGCACTTGATTTTGCCGAGCTCATCGGTCATGTACACGTCGTTTGCAAAGGTATCGTACAGTATTTTCTGCCCCTCGAGATAGCCGTTCGGATTGCTCTTGATGGCCTTCGCGCGCTCGGCGAGCATTTCCCCGTTCTTTTCGATGAAATGCGGGCCGTAGATGCTAGGCGCCATTCCCCAGAAAAATCTCTCGCCGTCGCCGGTGTCACAGAGAATCTTCCAGCCGAGCACAAAACCGCTAAGCACGGGGTCGAGTTCGCTGACGGAGTCTATGACGGAGATACTCTTGACCATATCGGGATAGAGTATCGCGAATTTCATCGCCGCCTCTCCGCCGTAGGAGGTTCCGATAAGGTGGAGCTTTTTCACGCCAAGCGACTCAAACAGTGCTTTGGCCTCGGCGCAATGCTGGGCAAATGTATATGGCCCTTCAGGTTTGTCGGATTTGAGCTGTCCCTTGAAATCGTGAAGTATTATGCGAAAACCGAATTTCTCAAATATCGGATACAGCAGCGCCCAGCTTGTCGTGGACGCCATAACGCCGTTGAGAAAGGCCACGGTTTCCTTACCGTTGGGGTCGCCTTTTATTTCGTAATAAAGTTTTGTGCCGTTGTAATCGAATTCCGCCATTTTTGTCCGTCCTTTCCTATTGCTGGAATCAGTAAATTTGAACATGAAATCTAATTCATATTTCATATTCAAGTATAGGTGAACGGTATCACAATGTCAAGATTTTCACATCAATAATTACCAACCGGAGCGTATGCGCGGCGGTGAATTTTTGTATAACTTTTGCTGTTGATCACTTATATTTCCTGCTCTCGGCCACCGCCAGCTCGTCGCAGCGGTTGTTGTACTCGTTCTCCGCATGGCCCTTGTTACCGGCACGGCAGACCGCGCCGGAGTCGTGTCTTAGTTTCTCTGCTCGGGCGGAGTGAATCCGCCCGGCATCGAGGTTTTGCTTTGCAAAACGCTCGCAACGCCGCACTTGCGGCGAGTAGGTCAAGGGCCTTGCCTGTATTTCCTGCTCTCGGCCACCGCCAGCTCATCGCAGCGGTTGTTGTACTCGTTCTCCGCATGGCCCTTGACCCAATGATAGCGCATTTCGTGGCCTTCGGTCAGGGCGAGCAGGCGCTCCCATAGCTCTGGGTTCAGGGCAGGCTTTTTGTCGGCTTTTTTCCAGCCGTTTTTCTTCCAGGTCTTAGCCCACCCTTTTGAAAGGCCGTCGATGACGTATTTTGAGTCCGACCACAGCTCGACGGCGCATGGCTCTTTAAGCAGCGCCAGCGCCTCGATAACGGCGGTCAGCTCCATGCGGTTATTTGTCGTAGAGACCTCGCCGCCGGAGAGCTCCTTTTTGTGCGCGCCGTACATGAGCACCGCTCCCCAACCCCCCGGGCCGGGGTTGCCGCTGCACGCGCCGTCGGTGTAGATCGGTACTGTCTTCATAAAAGCCTCCGAACCCGACGGCACGTGCCTGCCATACCCGAGCGGTTGCCCCGCAAGGGGCGAGCGAGCGGCGGCATTTCCGGATTTGCGAAGCAATATCCGCCGTCGGTATAAATAGTCACTGTCTTCATATAAGTCCCCTTAAAGGCAATTTTGTCCGCGCCCACGCAAATAATTAATGTTTTGAAAATCAGGAGAGGACTTCCGTCCCCTCCTGATTTTTGTCATTCCGCGTCTGGTACGACAGGCTGCTCCGCGCCCGATTCCGGCGTTTCGGACGCACCCTCGTCATCTTCCTTATCCGTCCGCGCCATGGAAATGACGGTCACGCCCTCCGGGACGTTCATTATCCGCACGCCCTGCGTCAGGCGTCCGTAAATATTTACGCCGGAAACCGGCATACGTATCATGTCGCCGTCGCTTGACATGACGAGGATATCCTCGTCGTCGCGCACTATCTCCGCCGCGACGGCCTTGCCGGTCTTTGCCGTAATGTTATAGTTCTTAAGGCCGCTGCCGCCGCGCCTCTGGGGCTGGTTATCGTCGCCGCGCATATATTCCTCAACCGGCGTGCGCTTGCCGTAGCCGTTCTCGGTCAGCGTAAGGAGCTCCGTGCCCTCGCTCAGCTCGCCGGCGCCGACGACAAAGTCGCCCGCGCGCAGTCTGATGCCGCGAACGCCCGTAGCATCGCGTCCCATGACGCGCACGTCATTCTCGTTGAAGCATATCGCCATGCCGGCGTTTGTGGCGAGCAGGATGTTCTGTTCGCCGTCTGTCTCGCGTACGGCTATGAGCTCGTCGCCCTCGTCGAGGTGCAGCGCGCGGATACCCACGCTCCGGATATTCTTCAGCGAATCGGCGGAAATGCGCTTGACGGTGCCGTTTCTCGTTATCATGAACAGGAAGCGGTCGGCGTTGAGCTCGCGTGTGTGCAGCATTGCAGTAACGCGCTCGCCCGGCTCCACCGGCAGTATGTTGACGATGTTTGTGCCCTTTGCGGTGCGTCCTGCTTCCGGTATCATATAGCCCTTCTTGCGGTGCACCTTTCCGGTGTTCGTGAAGAACAGGAGATAATCGTGCGTAGACGCGGTGAAGACCGTGTCCGCATAATCCTCCTCGCGCGTCGTCATCGCGGAAACGCCCTTGCCGCCGCGTTTTTGCGAGCGGTAGACCGACGCAGGCACGCGCTTGATATAGCCGGCCTTTGTCAGTGTGTAGACACAGGCCTCCTCCTCGATGAGGTCTTCTATGTCTATCTCGTCCTCGACGTCCTGTATCTCGGTCTTGCGCTCGTCGCCGAACTTGTCGCATATCTCGATAAGTTCGCTCTTCAGCACGCCCTTTATCTTCTCCGGGTCGGCCAGCAGCGAATTAAAACGCTCTATGCGCTCTTCGAGCTCCTTGTACTCGGCCTCCAGCTTCTCTCTTTCAAGTCCCTGCAGTCTGCCGAGCTTCATGTCGAGTATAGCCTGCGCCTGTACATCGTCGAGCCCGAACTTGGACATCAGGTTTTCTTTTGCGTTGTCGTAGGAGCTGCGTATCACGCGTATGACCTCGTCGATGTCCTTCTCGGCAATAAGCAGTCCTTCCAGCAAATGCGCGCGCTCAAGCGCTTTTTTGCGGTCGAATATCGTACGGCGCGTTACTATCTGCTCCTGGAATTTAAGGTACTCGTCTATTATCTGGCGCAGATTGAGTATTCGCGGCTGGCTCTGGTTATCCACAAGCGCCAGTATGTTTATCGCAAAGCTGCTCTGGAGCTGCGTCTGCGTGAACAGGCGGTTCAGAACGACCTGCGGGTTCGCGGTCTGCTTTAGCTCTATGACTATGCGCATGCCGTTGCGGTCGGACTCGTCGCGGATATCGCTGATGCCGTCGAGCCGCTTATCGTTGACCTGATCGGCCATGTTCTTTATCAGCATGCGCTTGTTGACCTGATACGGTATTTCGGTCACGATGATGCGGGTGCGGTCGTGGCCGTATTCTTCCAACTCGGTGCGGGCACGGATCACTATCTTGCCGCGGCCCGTGGCGTAAGCCGCGCGGATTCCGCTGCGTCCCATGATGATGCCCCTTGTCGGGAAATCCGGCCCGGTGACGTATTCCATCAGGTCGCCGAGCGTCGCTTCGGGATTGTCGAGCACGCAGATGCAGGCGCTGATAACTTCTGTCAGGTTATGGGGCGGGATATTCGTAGCCATGCCGACCGCGATGCCGGAGCTGCCATTTACAAGCAGGTTCGGAAAGCGCGAAGGCAAAACCCGGGGCTCTTTGCGGCTTTCGTCGAAGTTCGGGTCCCAGTCAACGGTTTCCTTGTCAATATCGCGGAGCATTTCATTGGAAATTTTTGCCAGTCTAGCTTCCGTATAACGATAGGCTGCCGGGGGGTCGCCGTCCACGGAGCCGAAGTTGCCGTGTCCGTCGACGAGCATATAGCGCATTGAGAAATCCTGCGCCAGACGCACCATTGCGTCGTAGACCGAAGCGTCGCCGTGGGGATGATAGCGGCCGAGCACGTCGCCGACGCAGGTTGCGGATTTTTTGAAAGGCTTGTCGCTTGTGAGGTTGTCCTCGTACATTGCGTAAAGAATGCGGCGGTGGACGGGTTTAAGGCCGTCGCGCACATCGGGCAGCGCGCGTCCGACGATGACTGACATTGCATACTCGATGTAAGATTTTTCCATTTCGCCTACAAGCTCGGAATTCACTATCTTCTGGTTCGGGAACATAATGTCTTCGGGTTTGTAATCCTTCTTATGCTGTGCCAAATTCTGTTCCCTCCCTTAATAATCCAGATTCGTGGCGTACTGCGCGTTTTTCTCGATGAAATCTTTGCGCGGTTCTACCTTCTCGCCCATAAGCACGCTGAACGTCTGGTCGGCCGCAATGGCATCGTCCAGCGTTATACGCTTGAGCGTGCGTGTGTCGGGATTCATGGTCGTCGCCCAGAGCTCGTGCGGATCCATCTCGCCGAGGCCCTTGTAGCGCGCGATGTCTATCTTCACGTTAGGATTGTCACCGCGCATCTCAGAGCTTACCTTGTCGCGCTCCTCGTCGGAGAAAGCCACGCGCGTCTGCTTGCCGCGGGCCAGCTTGTAAAGCGGCGGGACGGCAGCGTAGACGTAGCCGCGCTCAATGAGCGGTCGCATAAAGCGGAAGAAAAAGGTAAGCAGCAGCGTGCGGATATGCGAACCGTCGACGTCGGCATCTGCCATTATGACGACCTTGTGATATCGAAGCCTTGTCACATCGAACTCGTCGCCTATTCCCCCGCCGAGCGCGGTTATGACGGGCTGGAGCTTGTCGTTGCCGTAGACCTTGTCCTCGCGCGCTTTTTCAACGTTGAGCATCTTGCCCCAAAGCGGAAGTATGGCCTGGAATCTTGAGTCGCGTCCCTGAGTGGCAGAGCCGCCCGCGGAGTCGCCCTCGACGATGTATATCTCGGTCAGCGCGGGATCCGTCTCGTTGCAGTCGCGCAGCTTGTCCGGCATCGCGGCGCCGCCGAGCGCAGTCTTGCGGCGCACGCTCTCGCGCGCCTTTCTCGCAGCCTCGCGGGCGCGGTTGGCGGTCATAGCCTTGTCGAGTATGGTGCGGGCAACGGAGGGATTTTCCTCAAAGAATGTGTCAAGCTTGTCGTTTACGATGTTGTCCACGAGCGTGCGTATTTCGCTGTTTCCGAGCTTGGCTTTCGTCTGCCCCTCAAACTGCGCGTCCGTCAACTTGACGGAGATGACGGCTGTCAACCCCTCGCGGCAGTCCTCGCCGGAGACCTTCTCCTCGTTTTTGATAATGCCGTTCTTCTGTCCGTATCTGTTGAGCACGCGCGTCAGCGCACGCTTGAAGCCGTCTTCGTGCATACCGCCTTCTGGCGTGTGTATGTTATTTGCAAAAGAAAGCAGCATCTCGTTATATCCGTCGTTGTACTGCATGGCAATCTCCGCCATCGAGTCGTTCAGTGTTCCGGATATATAGATGACTTTCTCATGCAGCTCGGTCTTGCTGCGGTTAAGCCATGTTACGAACTCACGGATACCCCCCTCGTAGCACATATCATCGCGCTGCTCCTTGCCTGGGCGGTTGTCTTCGACCGTTATGCGAAGGCCGGCGTTGAGGAACGCCTGCTCGCGCATGCGTGTGTGCAGTATCTCGTAATCATAAACCGTATCCTCAAAGATTTCGGAATCAGGCTTAAACGTGACTACCGTTCCGGTCTTGTCCGTCTCCCCGACTATCTTTATTTCGTCGACGATCTTGCCGCGGGAGAATTTCATCTGGTAAATTTTACCATCCTTGTTAACCTGTACCACAAGCCACTCGGACAGGGCGTTGACAACCGAAGCGCCCACGCCGTGCAGTCCGCCGGAGACTTTATATCCGCCGCCGCCGAACTTTCCTCCCGCATGCAGCACTGAGAACACGACCTCGAGCGCCGGACGCCCGGTCTGCGCCTGGATATCCACGGGTATGCCTCGCCCGTTGTCTGTCACGGTTATGGTGTCGCCGTCGTTGATGACGACGTTTATCTCCGAGCAGTAGCCTGCCAGAGCCTCGTCTATAGAGTTGTCCACTATCTCGTAAACAAGGTGGTGCAAGCCGCTGGACGACGTGGAGCCGATGTACATTCCAGGCCGCTTTCTTACGGCTTCGAGTCCCTCGAGTACTTGTATTTCCGAGGCGTCGTACTCGTTGTTCTTGTCCACGGTGTAGTTTTCTTCGCGCTCTTCCATTCAGTTGACCTCCGTCTTAAAACCGATATTCATTCATCGAGAACTCCCGTTTCAGCGCGCTTTTGAAGCGTCTGCGGGGAAATCTGTGAAATGCATATTTTCGTGTTTTTATTTTTATCCGCTCCGTGCGCGCGTTTTTGCGCCGGTTTTTCGCGCGTGGCGCAGACTATAAAAGACCGCGGCAAGTCGTTTCCGGCCGCGATAATTTTTCTTTCCTTTTCGCAAGCGGCGAGCGTCTGCCGCGTTATATGCGACGCCGTTGCGTTATCCATATCAAATATGCCGATAATATCACGGGCCGCTACGGCATCTTTTTGTCCTATCCGAAGATACATGATCAAACCGCCTCTTTTAAGGTATCTGTTACAGTACTTCCCCGTTCTTTATATGGAACCCTTTTCCATTCATAAGCCCATTGAGCCTGTCGTCCTCGCAGCAGGTAATAAACACCTGCCCGCCGGAAATGCGGTTGAGAACGAATTCCTGCCTCGTATCGTCGAGCTCTGAAAGCACATCGTCCAGCAGCAGCACCGGATATTCTCCCGTGGCGTTGCGGCATATCTCGCGCTCCGCGAGCTTAAGCGCCAGCGCCGCCGTCCGCGTCTGTCCCTGTGATGAAAACGACCTCGCCGCCCGGCCGCCGATGAGAACTTCTATATCGTCTTTATGCGGCCCGGAAAGACACATGCCGCTGGCGATTTCCGCCCCGTAATGTTCCTCCTGATGCTGGCGGAGCCTCTCTGCGATTTTGTCTTCCTCCTCAAGCGGGTCTTCGACAGTGCTTACGGTTTTATACGCAAGAGCAAGAGATTCCCGGCCTCCGCTGCACTCCCCATGCGCCGCCGCCGCATACTGCGCAAGTTTTTTGCAGTACTGCGCGCGATATCTGATTATGACCGCGCCGCTTCTTGCCAACTGTTCGTTGAAGTCCGGCAGCGCGCGCAGCATATCTGGTCTTTCCTCGCCGTCGCGCAGTATGCGCAGCTTGCTGTCGTACGCGCGAAGATAATCGGCATAAGCCTTCGCATAACGCGGACGAAGCTGGCACAGTGCGCTGTCGAGAAACCTTCTGCGCGCTGCCGCTCCATCGCGGATGAGCATAAGGTCGTCCGGGCAGAAAAACACGGTGTTCAGCACGCCTCCGAGGTCGCAGTTTCTCTTTATCCTCACTCCGTTTACCGTTATCTTTTTCTGCCGTCCCCTTGAAAGCTCCATCTCCGTGCGGAATTCCCTGTCCCGCGCCTGTGACAGCGCACTTATTTTAGCGCTCTTGGCATCAAACGCTATCATGTCGCGGTCGCCGCGCGTTCTCGGAGAGCGGCCGACGGAAAGACAGACCATCGCTTCAAGCAGATTGGTCTTTCCCTGAGCATTGTCGCCATAAATCACGTTTGTTTTTTCATCAAACGCTATCGTCTGGCTCCTGTAATTCCTGAAATTTTCAAGTGTCAGCTCTCTGATATTCATGTCTCATATGTCACGCAGTAGTCTACGCCGCCGACATTCACGGTATTTCCGGGACGTATTTTTTTCCCGCGCATGGTGCAGACCTCGCCATCGACCTTTACTTCTCCATCGTTTATAAGCATCTTGGCCTCGCCGCCGGTCTGTACCGCGCCCGCGAGCTTAAGCAGGGAATCAAGCTTTATATATTCTGTTTTTATATAGATACCTTTTTTCATATTATCACGCGTTCGCCTTCAATCTGACCGGGAGCACCATATAAAGGAAGTTCTCCTCGCCCTCGGTCGGAACGATTATACAGGGAGAAATGCTGCTGTTGAGCTCTATTTTTATCTTTTCTGCGGACACATAGCGCAACGCGTCCATCAGATAGCGGTTATTGAAGCCTATTTCAAGCCCCTGTCCATCGCCCTCCATTTTACAGACGTCTTTAGAATCGCCGTTTCCGGTCTTTGCGGAAAGGCTTATCTGCCCTTCTCCGAATACACAGCGCACAGGGCTCTTGAGCTTATCGCTTATGACAACGCTGACGCGATCTATACTGTCCATCAGCGCCTTTGTCTCAGCCATTATGCTTATGCTGTTTTTGCGCGGTATTGCGTTTCTGTAATCGAGAAAGTCGCCCTCGAGCCGGCGGCAGATGAGCATGGTGCCGCTCGTCATGAACTGGACGTGCCTCGAGCCAAGGATTATCGTTATAACGTCGTCAGTTTCGGCGCAGATTTTTTCGACCTCGTTCAACGCCGTTCCCGGAGCAACAAAGGAAAACGCGCCGCCCTCAAGTTTTTCTATCTTTTCCTTGCGCATGGCGAGCCTGAACCCGTCGACGGAGACTACCGTCATATCTTTATCAGTTATCTCAAAGAGCGAACCGGTATGGACTATCCTGCTCTCGTTTGTCGAAACGGCAAAGGACGTGCCCTCTATCATCTCGCGAAGGACACTCTGCTTGATGTCGCAGGAATACTGATCCTCGACAGAAGGCAGCTCCGGAAAATCGGAGGCGGACAGTCCCGGAATATCAAAGGCTGCGTCACCGCAGGCAACATTCACCATAAGTTTTTCGTCCGATGAAAAATATATTATGTCATCCGGCATCTTGCGAATAATATCGCCGAATAACCGCGCCGAAAGAACCAGTTCTCCTTCTTCTATGACGGAAGCGGGCGTACTGGTGCGTATGCCGGTCTGCATATTGTAGCCGCAGACGGATATTTTTTCGCCCTCTGCGCGTATCAGCAGTCCTTCGAGCGCGGGAATCGAACTTTTGACGGCCGCTGCGCGGGATGCGGTATTTATGGCGTTCTGGATGAGAGCTTTTTCGCAGCAGAATTTCATTGTGGTGTTCCCCTTTACGAATAATTTATCTTTAGGAAGAATATAATATATATTTTAGCAGTAGTAGTAGAGGCGTGGAAAAAGTGGAAAACCGGAAAAACGCTCGGAACTAAGAGAAAAAAGCGTTAACACGGCGGTGTGCAAAAAAGAGAGTTTTTCAACGTAAATGTGACAAAAAAGTTTTCCACAGAAAGAGCGCTGGTGATAAACGTTGAAATGTGTAAAAAAGAGTATCAGTTTTTGGCGTTTATATTCGCCGTTATAGCCTTGACTGTTTCGGCGAAAGCAGGATTCTCGTTCATCTTTTTTTCGACCTTTTCGATGGAGTGCATCACGGTAGCGTGATCCCTGTCGTCGAATTCCCGACCTATCTCGTTGAGAGAGAGGCTCGTAGTGCGGCGGATAAGATACATAGCTATCTGGCGGCCGTTGACCGCGTCGCGGTTTCGCTGCTGACCGCGGATGGTGGATTCGTCTATGCGATAGTACTTGCATATTTCCGAGATAATTAACTTCGACGACGGAACGAACTCATTGTCCTTTTTAAGCATATCCCGGACGGCTCTCGCGGCGCTCTCTTCGTCGATATCGCTTCCTAGCAGCTCGCGGTAGGCCTGTATCTTCTTGACAGTGCCCTCAATTTGGCGGACGTTCGCGGTAACGTTTTCCGCGATATAGACGCATATGGACTCCGGCAGCTTGACTCCGAGCTGGGAAGCCTTGTTTTTGATTATTGCGAGCCTCGTTTCGTAATCCGGTCTTTGAACATCCACCAGGAGGCCCCATTCAAAGCGCGTCTGGAGTCTTTCCTGAAGCTGTGTCATTTCCTTCGGAGGACGGTCGGAGGTCAGCACGATTTGTTTTTTGGCCTCATAGAGAGTATTAAATGTATGGAAGAACTCTTCCTGAGTTTCTTTACGGCCGCTTATGAACTGCACGTCGTCCATTAGAAAAAGATCGGCGGCACGGTATTTGTTGTGGAATTCGCCCTGCCGGCCCTCGCGTATCGCCTGGACAAGTTCATTCGTGAAATCGTCGCCCTTTATATAGACGATTTTCGCGGCGGGGTTATTGTCGCGTATCTCGTGAGCTATGGCGTATATGAGGTGGGTTTTGCCAAGGCCGGAGTCTCCGTAGATGAAAAGGGGGTTGTAATCCTGAGCCGGGGCGTCCGCCACTCGGTGAGCAGCGGCATAGGCAAGCTTGTTCGAGTTTCCTACGACAAACCGCTCGAACGTAAATTCCGGCGATTCAAGCAGCGACGCGTGCTGCTGCACCTTATGGGCGTTCAGCGCGCCAAAACCCTCGTCGTCGAGAAGCACGACATCGAAGTCGTCCGAAAAGATGTCGTGCAGGGCTTCCTTTATCTGCGGAACGTATCTTGCTTCTATAGTGCCGCGCTTAAATTCGTTTGGGCAGTGGAGGATAAAAGAATTGTCCTTGAGCGCGACGGGCTCCGTATCGTCGAACCATGTGGATATCGTCGTCTCCGACAGAGAGCCCTTCATTCGATCGAGAATGTTTGTCCAGATGTCGGCAATGGAATTCATAAAGCATCTCCTTGTGGAAAAATAAAAAACGGCCGTCAGAAGGCTTCCGCAGCGCGGAGCGCGTGAAAGCCCGAAACAGCGCAAAAATTGCCGCTTTTATTATACCAAAAGGGAGCTATTTTGTCTATACATATTTAATAATATATTACTGAAATCTGCAGCGAAAAACGTCTATATGTGGTGGCAGCGCGGCAAAATTTCTCCATATTTTGTCGCCGTTTATCGATGCCGCGCAAAAGTTTGAAAAAAGGCTCCGAACCGGCAAAAGAGAGAAGAAATGAGTTGACATTCTTATCTAAAATATAGTATAATATCCTCCGCATCTGAGCTTTCGTCGAAGCGAGGTGAAGATGCGCTTAAAACAGTCAACTGCGGGGCGGTTTTTCCGCCCGCCGTCGAGTATTATGCGGCGTTTCGCCGCGAGAAAAAGC
>JAYFRC010000003.1:0-4463 GCA_034926415.1 Oscillospiraceae bacterium | reverse complement strand
TAGTAGTGATGATGTTGCGGTAGTGGTTTGCGAAGGCTATCGTCAGCCCCTCGGGATGTCCCGACGGGAGGCGCGACAGTGACGCAGCCTTCTCGGTCAGGTAGCCGCAGCCGCGGGAAAGCGTCTGCGTGGCTCCGCCCTTGGGAGTGTAGCGCAGGTAATCCGGGAAATGCTGCTCCCATTCGAGGGAGCCCTTGTCGCCGAAAACGCGTACGGTGAGCCCGTTCAGGTGCCCGGCGGCTATCTGCGAGCACCAGTAGGCGCCGTTCGCGCCGTTGTCGTACTCGACTATCATGTTGGCGTTCAGGTCAAGCGCGTGGCCGAACTTGTTCGTCGTAGCGCACAGGCGCTTTATTTTAAGCCCTGTGACATAGTGCACGAAAGCCTCAATGTGCGTTCCTATGTCGCCGACGCAGTTAGATATTCCCGACTGTTTCGGGTCGGTGCGCCAAACTGAGAGGTTCAGCTTTGATTTGTTCTCGGGTGAAAGCTCGTCGAGCAGCCAGTCCTGTATGTACTCGGCGTTGACGTTGACGACGTTTCCTATCTTGCCTTCCGCTATCATTTCCCGCATGACCTTGGCCATGACGTAGCCGGGATAGGTGTAGGTTACGGCAAAAACGAGGTTTTTGTCCCGGGCGAGCTTCACGAGCTCCTCGGCCTGGCCTATCTCAAAGCACAGCGGCTTTTCGCACACGACATTGATGCCCTTTGAGAGGAATTCCTTTGCAATCTCGTAATGCGTGGCGTTGGGGGTCGTGATTGAGACGAAGTCCACGCCGTCCGGACGGGCGGACTCCTTTTCGGCCATGGTCTTGTAATCGGAATATAGGCGGTCGCCTGCGGTGCCGTACATATCTGCGGTCGCGGCGTTTTCTTCCGGGACTATGCTGTAAAATCCGGCGACGAGCTCCGCCCTCGGGTCAAAATTCATGGCGTTGTGGTGCACGCCGCCTATGAAAGCGCCGATTCCGCCGCCGACCATTCCGTACTTTATCTTGTTGCCCATATCGAAAAACCTCCCCGGTCAGTTGGCTATGGCGTCGTCAAACTTGAAGTCGGACGCCTTGAAATCGGTCTTGCGGACAAAAGCGCACGCTTCAGTCGCGCCGTCTATGCGGTCCATGCCGCTGTCCTCCCATTCGACCGAGAGGGGGCCTTCGTAGCCGCCGGCGTTGAGCACGCGGATTATTTCCTCGAAATTTACGTCGCCATGTCCGAGCGAACGGAAATTCCATCCGCGCCGCAGGTCGCCGAAATCAATGTGCGAGCAGAGCAGCCCGCTGCGTCCGTCGAGCGTCACGGCTGCGTCTTTCATGTGGACGTGGTATACACGGTCGATGAAATCGCGCAGGAACAGTTCGGGCTTGATGCCCTGCCATATAAGGTGGCTGGGGTCGAAGTTGAGGCCGAACTCCGGACGGGAGGCGAACTTTTCAAGCAGTTTTTTAGTGGAATAATAATCGAAAGCTATTTCTCCGGGATGAACCTCCAGCGCGAATCTGACGTCGTTCTTTTTGAACTCGTCGAGTATCGGCGACCACAGGCGGACTATCTCGTCGTATCCGTCCTCAATCTGCTGCGCTGTCGTCTGGGGAAAAGAGTAGAACCATTTCCATATCGGCGATCCGGTAAAGCCGGTAATGACGTGCACACCCATTTTGTTTGCGACTTTTGCGGCCTTTTTCATGGACTCGACACCCCAGGCGCGTATCTCGTCCGGTTTATCTGCCAAAGCTGCCGGAGCGAAATTGTTGAGGCGGGGATCGGGCGCGTCGCCGACGCACTGGCCGATTATGTGCGCGGCCAGAGCTTTGCAGACAAGCCCGTTCTTTTTAAGCGTATCCTTCAGCCAGCCGACGTAAGCGTCGTCCTCGTAAGCCTTGTCGAGGTCGAAACTGTTGCCCCACATGGCTATCTCGAGCCCGTCGTAGCCCATCTTAGCGGCCGTCGAACAAAGCTCGTCAAAGGGCAGGTCGGCCCACTGGCAGGTGCAGAGCGTTACCAATCTTTTTCCCATTTTTGCGTCCTCCCGTCGTATGCTGAATGTCCAAATTTGCAAAGAAGTTTTATAAAATATCTTTGCTAAAGTTTCTATATTTAAGATACTATTTTTTGACCCGGGTGTCAATTGTTTTTCGTCGATATTCACAAGCTTTGGAGCCTGTCACAATAAAAAACGGGACTTTTTGTCAAAATAACAATAAGCGGCCGGAAAAATAAACGGATTGCAATTCACGCGGGCGCATCCTCCTGCTCCGCACGCTCTCGCGCGGAACGGGACTGCCCAGAAAAAGCACAAAGCGGGCTGTTTTATAATAAATGAAACAGTCCGCTTTGTATTGAAATTCGTGTCAGATATTGCCTACAAAATCGCTGATAAAGAGCAGCGCGGCGCCTATGCTCGAACTTTTTGATTTGAATCGGCCGAGCTTTATATATTCCCCGCCGTCGCTGAACGGATCCATGCTTGCGACTAGCGCGCGGAAATCCGCCAGGCGCTTTTCGCTCAGAAACGCCGTCAGCGCTCCGCCGAGGATGATGTCGCAGTCGAGCGCGGAGCGAATGGCGATTATGCCCTGGGCAAGGCGCGCGGTATACTCGTCCCAGGCAGCCTTGAACTTGAGGCTGCCCTTATCAAGGCCGGAGAAGAATTCCTCAAGCGTGATGCCGAGGTTGTCGCTTATCACGGAGGTGGAACAGTATGCCTCGAGGCAGCCGCGGTGTCCGCAGCGGCATAGGTTACCGCCGGGGACGATGCACATATGCCCGAACTCCCCGCTGCGCGAGTTGTCTCCGGTGTAATTCGTCCCGCCGAGAAGTATGGCGCCGCCGACTCCTCGTTCAAGAGAGAGATAAGCCATATTGCCGGTTCCCGTCTGACACCACCATTCGGCAAAGCCGCTGGCCGAAGCGTCGTTGACGAGTATCGACGGATAAGGTATGGCGGAACGCAGGTCGACGTTGCGGCCGCGGTGTATGTTGAGCGTAGGCGCGAACTCGACGAAGTCGTTGTTCCGGCGGACTATGCCCGGCACGGCCATGCCGACGCCGAGAAGTTTTCTGCGCTCCAGGCCGTTTTCGTCAAGAAAGGATTCAAGTCTTGCCGCTAGACTGCTATAATAAGAGGAAGTGCAGGAAAAAGGCATATCGACCTTCTCAAAGGCCAGCTCGTTGAGTTTCAGGTCTATGGCCGCGAGTCTGACGTTGTTGTCAGTGACGGCAGCGCCGACGGCAAAACGCGCGTCTGAAGCGACGGTTATGGCGCGCGGCTTTCTGCCCCCGGTGGAGGCCTTTGTGCCGACATAGGTTATGAGCCCTTTTTCCATCATCTCGCTCAGATTTGCCGAAACGGTTGGAAGACTCAGCGACAGGCTGTTTGCGATATCCTGCTTTGTAATAGGCTCCGCTTCGCCGTATATGAAACGGAAAATGCGGTTCCTGTTGTTCTGGCGCAGGTCAACGGTGTTTGCAGGGCGCTTCACGGTACCGCCTTCTTTTATAAAAGTATTTTATAAAATTATCATAGTCATTATAGCAGAGGCTATTTCAAAATATCAAGCAAAACTTAGCATATATTACAAAAGGCGGATGCGGCTTGACAATGGCGGGCTGCTGTGATAATATCAATAGGCTGAATTGCGACAGGTTCAAGCTAATATCGCGGTGTAGAGCAGTCTGGTTAGCTCGTCGGGCTCATAACCCGGAGGTCGTTGGTTCAAATCCAGCCACCGCAACCAATAAATCTGACAGGTTTCGATAAGAAATTTGCCAGATTTTTTTGCTCACAAATGCAATATATATTTGACATTGTTCAATATATACATTATAATTTGCAATGTAAGGAGGGGCGGCATGAAAAACAAGAGAATGAAAATCGCAAGAATTGAATGTGACATGAAACAAGATGATTTAGCTAAGGCTGTCGGCGTGACAAGACAGACAATTGGCTTAATAGAAGCAGGCGATTACAATCCTACATTGAATTTATGTACTGCAATATGCAAAGCGCTTGGTAAGACGTTAAATGATCTATTTTGGGAGGAAACAGAATGAAAAAACATATTCAGCAGGACGAAAGAGTGTTGGCTCAAAAAAGAAAAATAGGAAGTGACGCATTTAATATTTTATGGATTGGACTGCTTATTTCGGTTTTAGTTCAGCAATATTTATTCAACGCGCCGTTTGCTCAGTATGCAGTCGAATTTGTTTTATTCATTGCAGCATCAATTTATATTGTAATTCGCAATCTTATGGTCGGGAATGATCTTTTCAGATCACCAAAAGGCGGTCAAGTAATTGTTATAATAAACAGTCTTGTATGCGGGCTTACAGTTGCTGTTATAAATACGATTTTAAACTATGCAAAGTATAGTCAAACCTTTAAACTGCCCGTATCTGCAGAAACTGTATTGATTGCCGGAATAACTTTTATAAGTGCCGCGGCAATTGCGTTTGTTCCA
>JAYFRC010000107.1:0-10994 GCA_034926415.1 Oscillospiraceae bacterium | reverse complement strand
ATCCTGTTTTTCAACGTTTTTCAGCTTCATTTTTTGTTTGTCCTCCATCCAACACCGCCCTTTTGGCCGGTGCAAATTGTAATTTTATACGTCCTGAGGGGACGTATCCGGCAAAACCGCGCGTCTTAGCGCGTGAAAGTGCCGTGCCCTGATTTATTCAATAGACGATATTCTATCAGATATATGTCTGAAAATCCACAGTTTTATTATTTGTTTTTCGATTATTCACAAATTTTTCTTGGTATAAACCTTAGATAATCCCCCGAAATGAGCGAATATTCTATTCCTCCGCGCTCTCCCTGCAAGGCGTTTTTGTGGCCCGCCCCATGGAGATGTCCATACCAGCACTTTTTAACGCCGTATTCCTGCATGGTTTGGATGATTTCCGGGCAGGTATATCCGAAGTACAGCGGCGGATAGTGGAGGAAACACAGTATCTGCTTATCCCCCGCCGCCTTTAGCGACGCTTCAAGCCTTCCGACCTCGCGGTTCATGACCTTTTCATTGTGTCCCGCCTCGTCCTCCTCGAAAAACCATCCCCTGGTGCCGCAGATGGCGCTGTCTCCGTAAAAGAAGCAGTTGTTGTGCAGTATTGAGAGCTTTTCAAGGCCGTGGAGCTCGAAAAAGGTTTCCATCTTGCTCCGCGTCGTCCACCAGTAGTCGTGATTTCCCTTGAGGATTATTTTCTTTCCAGGCAGGGACTCGAGAAACTCAAAATCGGCAAGCGCCTCGTCGAGTGATATGCCCCAAGACGTGTCTCCGGCGAGAACTATCGTGTCCTCGTCGGTAAGCGCCGAAAAGCTCTCGCGTATACGCTCGGTATGTCCCTTCCACCGCTCTCCGAAAATATCCATGGGTTTGTCGACCGAAAAGCCGAGGTGCAGGTCGCCTATAGCATAGAGCGGCATGAAAAGGCCACCTTTCCGCGCCGACGGCGCATTTTATCTGAGAATATCAAGAACGACCTTGTCCATGTCCTGCTTTTCCGCAACACGGTCGAAGCGTTTTTCCTTTGTTCCGAGCGACGCGAGGCGCTCCGGCGCCTTCACTCCGCTCACGTCCTGAAGCTGACTTATGAGCCCGATGCCGTCGCCCTTCGGCTCTTCGCCGATGGAGCGCAGAACGCTGCCGCAGAACTTGTAGGGCGAAGCCGTGGATGCGAATACCGCCGTGCTGCTGTCGCCCGTCTTGTCTCTGTACTGCTCGAGCACGCTGGCCGCGACCGCGCTGTGCGGGTCGATAAGATAATCGTATCTTGTATAGTATTCGTTTATCGCCGCGCTTGTGCCCGCCTCGTCGCAGGATCCCGCCCAGAACAGCTCTTTTATCTTAGCCATAATATCGTCGCTGACCTTGTACATGCCCGTGGCCGCGAGGCTGTCCATATAGCTTCTGACCTCGGCGTCGTTCCCGCCGGAAAGCAGGAACAGCAGACGTTCGAGGTTGCTTGAAATGAGGATATCCATCGAGGGCGACATGGTCGTGTGGAACGGACGGTTGCGGTTATATACGCCGGTGCGCAGGAACTCGGTCAGCACGTCGTTGCAGTTCGAGGCGCAGACGAGCTTTCCTATAGGCACGCCCATGAGCTTTGCGTAATACGCCGAGAGTATGTTTCCGAAATTGCCCGTAGGCACGCAGACGGTGAGTTTTTCCCCGTCGCCTATCTTCCCCGCGCGGCGAAGATCGCACCATACGGAGACGTAATAAATTATCTGCGGCAGCACGCGCCCCCAGTTTATGGAGTTGGCGCTCGAGAGGAAGTAGCCGCGGTCGTTAAGCGTCTTTCTTATCTCCTCGTCGGAGAAAATGCGCTTCACTCCGGTCTGCGCGTCGTCAAAGTTTCCGACGACGGAGCACACGCCGACGTTTTTGCCCTCCTGCGTCACCATCTGGAGCTTTTGTATCTCGGACACGCCGTCCCTCGGATAAAATACTAGTATCTTCGTGTGCGGCACGTCGCGGAATCCCTCTAGCGCGGCCTTGCCGGTATCGCCCGAGGTGGCGACGAGTATGCAGGCCGTGCGCGTCTCCCCGGTCTTTTTAAGCGCCGCTGAGAGCAGGTGCGGCAGCATCTGGAGCGCCATGTCCTTGAACGCGCTCGTCGGTCCGTGCCACAGCTCGAGGCAGTAGGTGCTTGCGTCCACAGCGCGCACGGGCGCGACGTCGGGCGAATCGAATTTTTCCGGTGAATACGCAGCGTCCGCAAAGGCCGCGAGTTCGCTTTCAGTATAATCCTCGAGAAACAGCTTCATGACTGCCACTGCGCGCTGCCTATAGCTCATGGCGCACATTTTGTCGAGCCTTCCGGCGGTTATCGCGGGTATCTTTTCCGGCAGGAACAGCCCGCCGTCGCGCGAAAGTCCCTGCTTTATTGCCTCTGCGGCGGAAAAAGAGATGCTCTTGTCTCTTGTGCTGAAGTACCGCATATCATTCTTCTCCTTTGAAAATGAGTCTTCTCATATTGTTGTAAAAAATATCCTCTATCAGCGTGCTGCTGTAATTTTTTCTCTCCATCGCTTCGGCTATCAGTTCCATACTCTCTATTCCCTCTATCCCGTCGGGCAGCTCGTCACAGCCGTCGAAATCGCATCCAAAGCCGACGTGTTTCTCTCCTCCGAGGTCGAGGAAGCGCTCGATATGGGCGAGCACGTCGTCTATCAAATTATTTCTTCCGATAAAGTGATAATAGAGGTTTATCCCAACGCAGCCGCCTGTCGCCATTATCTCTTTGAACATTTCGTCTGTCAGATTACGGCGGCGCGGGCAAAGCTCGCGCGAATCCGAGTGACTGGCAATTATCGGCTTTTCGGTTATGTCTAGAAGATCGTAAAATCCCCTGTCCGAAACATGCGACACATCCATCAGTATGTTCAGCTCCTGCGCACGGCGCACGAACTCGCGCCCCACAGGGCTCAGCCCTCGCTCCGCCTCGTCGCAGTTTGAGCCGGAAAGCGCGTTTGCATGGTTCCATGTCAGGTTTATGCTCCGCACTCCCCATTCCTTCGCAGTGTTCAGCATCGCCGGTTCGCAGCCGAGCAGCTCTCCGCCCTCTATGGACTGTATAGCGGCGATTTTACCGCTTTTTTCAGCATTGTCAAGGTCTTTCCCTGTACGGCATACCATGACGATATCGCTGTTTTTTTCCGTCTCGCTGACGAAACGTTCCCGCTGCCTGCGGCACTCGGCGACCATATAGCGCGTAGTCTGTGCGTCGGCGAATATCGCAAAAAGCTGCGCGTAATGCGGAAAGCGAGTCCCGCGCTCAAGGTCTACATGGCCCAAGTTTTTTCTCAGGTCCAGTCCCGCGCTTATTGTGTCGCAGTGCGCGTCGAAATAGGGATACTTATATGTTTTCATCTGAACGCATCCTCAATATAAACTATTCTCGGCTTTTCCTCTCCGGCGTAGACCTCTGCCACGTCGAAACGCACGGGGCAGTCGGTCTCGTGTGTAGAAAGATAGAACGCCGCCGCAGATTTTATGCGCTCCTGCTTGGCATTATTCACGGCCTCGCGTGGCAGGGCGCGGCTTGTGTCAGTCCTGGTCTTGACCTCCACCATGCAGAGTATCCCGTCCTTTTCCGCTATAAGGTCTATCTCTCCCCAGCGGCAGCGAAACTGGCTCGCCGTTATTTTGTAGCCGAGCTTTCGCAGATACGCCGCAGTCTCGGCCTCGCCGCGGTCGCCGCTCATTTTATTATCCATGCTTTCCCGCCTCCCATGTCGCGAGAAAGCTGCGTCTGTGTATTGGCGACGGGCCGTATTTGTCAAGCATCTCGTAGTGCAGCTTTGTTCCGTAGCCCTTGTGCTTTGCGAACATATACTGCGGATACTCCTTATCCATCTCAAGCATAAACCTGTCCCGGCTGACCTTTGCCAGCACGGACGCGGCGGCGATGTTGGCGCTCTTCCCGTCTCCTCCGATAACCGTTATGTTCTCGGCTTCTATGCCCGAGTTCCTGTTGCCGTCTATCAGCGCCATGTCCGGTCTGAAGGTAAGCGCATTTATCGCCTCGTCCATGGCCTTCATTCTCGCGTTGAGAATATTTATCCTGTCTATCTCTTTTTCGTCCACCGACACGACGGCCCATGCTACAGCCTTCTCCTTTATAATATCGAACAGTGTGTCGCGTTTTTTAGGCGTGAGCTTTTTCGAGTCGTTGAGCCCCTCGATGCGAAGCCCCCACGGCAGTATGACCGCCGCCGCGTATACCGGCCCTGCGAGCGGGCCCGCTCCCGCCTCATCCGCGCCGCATATCGTCTCGAATCCCTTTGCCCGCAGGCCGCGCTCTATCTCCCAGAGGTCATTTTTTGATTCCATTCTCAATATCCTCCGGTGTTTCAAGTGTAAAGCGTCCGAGCTTTCCAGCCCTGAATTCATCAAGCAAAATGTTTGCCATACGCTCCGTGTTTACCTCGCCTCCGGACATCAGGAATCCGCGCTTTCTCCCCGCCATGGAAAGCAGATCGTAACCGTTCTTCCCGTCCTCAGGCTCGATTTTGTAGCGCTCTTTAAGGCACTCGGGATAGTCCTTTGCTAGAAATTCAATAAGCGCGGAGGCCAGCTCCTCGACGTCCACGACCTCGTCGCGTATGGCGCCGATGAACGCGAGACGCTCGGCGGCCTTCTGGTCTTCGAATTTAGGCCAGAGTATGCCCGGGGTGTCGAGCAGCTCAAGCCTTGAGTCGACCGGCACCCACTGATTCGAACGCGTGACTCCCGGCCTGTCCTCGGCCTTCGCTGTTTTCCTGCCGGAAACTTTGTTTATAAACGTCGATTTTCCGACGTTCGGTATCCCGACTACCATGACGCGGATAGTGCGCCCGGCCTGCCCTTTTTCCTCATACGCCTTTATCTTTTCCGCGAGAAGCGAGCGCACCGCCGGCGCGAATTGCTTGACTCCACTACCGCTTTTTGCCGATGTCTCCATGACCGCCCAGCCGAGACCGCGAAAATACGCCGCCCACTGCTTTGTTCTTTTCTCGTCGGCCTGGTCGGTGTGGTTCAGGACTATAAGCCTCGGCCTGCCCGCGGTCAAGTCGTCAATATCGGGATTGCGGCTCGATATTGGTATACGCGCGTCGAGCACCTCGCAGACGGCGTCCATCTTTTTGATATTCTCGGCAATCGCGCGCTGAGTTTTTTTCATATGTCCCGGAAAATAATGAAGATCCTGCACGCTTCTCGCCTCCCCAGTCAAAAAATCAGTCAATCGCGCCTATGCGCGACAGTTCGTATTTTCCCGTGTCCTCCGAGCGGCCGGGTATCGCCACGGCAAACGCATTGCCTATTATCAGGCTCTCGTCCACCTCGCCGAGCCAGCTCCAACGGCTGTCTGTGCTGCCGTTTCTGTTGTCGCCCATGACGAAAACGCAGTTATCGCTGACCGTGAACGGAAACTGTATATCTCCTGCGGTCAGCGTCGCTTCATTTATATACGGCTCTTCGAGGACGGCTCCGTCCACGCTTACCTCGCCGGTCTCAAAGTTTATGTCAACCGTCTGGCCGCCAGTGGCTATTACGCGCTTCACTATCGGCGCCTCCATGAAGGATTCCTTCCTCAGTACGACGATGTCGCCGTCCTTCGGTGTGCACCAGAGCGAAGAAAGCACGAGCAGCCTGTCGCCGTCCTGAAGCGTGGGCAGCATTGACGTTCCGTCGACCGAAATGAGCCTTACTCCGAAAACGAACACGAGAATAACTGCCAGCACGGCGCATACAAGCGCCTGCACCCACTCAAAAAGCGATCGCCCTGTTTCCTCTTCGGCAGTCTCTCCGATTTCATTCTGATTTCCCGTATTATTATATTCAAAACCACAGCTTTGCGCTGTCTTTTCGTATATTTTGTCTTTATTATGCTCCAAGGGTGCGCCTCCGAAAGTCTGAAATCGCTTATAGTACAACATATTAATATTATCATGAAAAACATGAAAAAAAAAGAGGCAGCGCCCCATTTTTCTCTATGCCGGGAAAGCCGCGGATATTCTGTCAAATGATTGTGTCCGGCCGCGCGGATAAAATAAAAAAGGGGGCAAAGCCCCCTTTTTTGCAAGGAAAATCAGACTTTCTCCTTAACTCTCGCGCTCTTGCCGACGCGGTCGCGCAGATAATAAAGCTTTGCGCGTCTGACCTTGCCGTGATGCACGACTTCGATCTTTGCGATATTGGGTGAGTAAAGCGGGAAAATCTTTTCAACGCCGATGCCGAAAGAAACGCGGCGGACGGTAATTGTCTCCTCTACTCCGCTGTGCTTTCTTGCGATGACCATGCCCTCGAAAACCTGGACTCTCTCGCGGGAACCCTCCTTGATTTTGACGTGGACGCGGACATTGTCGCCAATTTCGACGTTAGGAACGTCAGTTTTTACCTGCTGCTCGTTAAGAGCCTTCATAAGATCCATGGGATATTTCCTCCTTGATATAGGCATTCGTGTCGTTTTTCTGCCGTGGAAAACAATGTCCCGCGGCGCGGCAGAGGACTGCCCTTTTAAGCCTGTATATAATACCATTCATTTGCCGCGATTGCAAGCATAAATTTGCCTGTTTTTCCTTTTCTCCGCGTTATCTGAACACTTTTCCCTCGACGTCCAGCACCTCGAGACGGAGGACGCGGGTAAAGTCGGGCTTAAACTCCGGGAGATAGGCGTCTATAGCCTTTTCAATCAGCGCGGGGTTCATTCCCGGGTTCTGCGCCGCGGCGACGATGCGCGCGGTTATAACGCCGTCTCCGGCGCTGAGGTCGAGCGAGCGTATCATCGGTATCAGATCGACATCCGCCATTTCCCTGTGCTTCGTCTTTTTCTGTACCACGACGCTCTCGCGCGAGAAAAGCCCGCGTATCGCGTCCGCCGCGCCGTCAGGCACTCCGCCGTCGTACTCCATAACGGCCTCCGCGTCGACGAAAGCGAGTTCGCGCACTGGTCTTGAGGTCTCGTAGGCCTTTATCACGCGGAGCCCGTCGGGCGCCCCCGCGTTGAGCATATCAGGCATTTTATCGTAATCCATGTCCTCGGTTATCTCGAAATCAAGCAGCTCGCAGACGCTGCTCTGTCCCACCGGCAGCGGCAGGACTATCGACATTATCGGATGCGGGTGAAAGCCCTGCGTATGTTTTACGAACATTCCTCCGCGCAGGAACAGCCTCTGGAAAGTGCGCATCAGGTCGAGGTGGGAGATATACATGGCCGCGCCGTCCTTTGCGAAGAGCAGTCTCATCTTAGCCATCGCATTTCCTCCCTATGAGCGCGTTCGCGCCACACCCGCCGCAGGAAGTCCGGCAGTCCGGCGTTGTGACGCCCGCATACGCCTTTTCGCGCTCGCTCCACAGATACTCCGTCCGCACGCCCGACGAGATCACCGACCACGGAAGCACCTCGTCCTTATCTCTTTCCCGGTTCGCATAAAACGCGGGGTCGAGTCCGCATTCGGCGAACGCCGCCAGCCAACGGTCAAGTGAAAAATAATCCTGCCATGAATCCATCTTCGCGCCATTTCGCCACGCGGTCTCGAGCACGCGGCCGAGCCGCCTGTCTCCGCGCGAGAGCACGGCCTCAATGTAGCTTGTCGGCGAGTCGTGCCATTTGTACGAAACGGCCTTCGTTTTTATACAGTTTCGAAGCAGCGCTACGCGGCGCTCGTACTCCCCGCGCGTTATCTGCGGCTCCCATTGAAACGCCGTGTGCGGCTTTGGCACGAACCACGAGGTCGAAACTACCACGCTGAGGCCCCGGGTCTTGTTCGCAGCGTACTCGCGCCAGGTGTGGACGACGTGCGCGGCTATGCGCGCTATGCCCTCCACGTCCTCGTCGGTCTCGGTAGGCAGTCCGAGCATAAAATAGAGCTTGACCGAGTTGTAGCCGCCCTCGAAAGCCGTGCGGCACGACGCTATGAGGTCTTCCTCAGTCAGATTCTTGTTTATGACGTCGCGGAGCCTCTGGCTTCCGGCCTCCGGCGCAAAGGTAAGGCCGGTCTTGCGGCCCCTCGATATCCTTTTCATAAGCTCCATGGAAAAGTTGTCCGCTCGCAGCGACGGCAGTGAAAGATTCGTTTTGTTTGCCCTGCAGTACGCGTCGAGGTCGTCACAAAGCGCGTTCAGCGGCGAATAGTCGCTGCTGGAGAGGCTTGAGAGCGTCATCTCCTGATAGCCCGAGTCCCTGAGCGACTCTATCCCCTGCTCGCACAGCAGCTTCTCGCTCCTGTTGCGCACCGGGCGGTAGACGTATCCGGCCTGGCAGAAACGGCAGCCTCGTATGCAGCCGCGAAACAGCTCGAGACATACACGGTCGTTAATTACCTCGGTCGACGGGACGATAGTCTTTACTGGAAAATACGCCGCGTCCATATCCTGCACTATGCGCTTTGTGACAACGGCGGGCGCGCCGTCAAGCGGCGCTATCGCCGCGACAGTGCCGTCGGCGTTGTAGCTCACATCGTAAAGCGACGGGACGTATATGCCCTGTATCTTCGCGGCTTCGACGAGAAAATCATGCTTTGAAAGGCCTCGCCGTTTCGCGTCCCTGTAAAGCTCTATAAGCTCAACCGTCACATCCTCGCCCTCGCCTAGCGAAAAGAGGTCGACAAAATTGGCTATGGGCTCTGCGTTGAAGCAGGCTGTTCCGCCCGCCATCACGAGCGGCATAAGCTCCGTCCTGTCGGCGCTTCTCACCGGAAGCCCGGCCAGGTCGAGCATATTCAGCACGTTCGTGAACGCCATCTCATAGCCGATGGAAAAGCCGATGATGTCGAAATCGCGTATAGGGTCGCCGGATTCGAGTGCGTAGAGCACAAGCCCCTCCCGGCGCATCTCGTCCTCCATGTCCGGCCACGGCGCAAACACTCGCTCGCACCACACTCCGTCCATATTGTTCATCACACCGTAAAGTATGCGCATGCCGAGATTCGACATCCCTATCTCGTAGGTGTCTGGGAAGCAGAACGCAAAGCGCGTATCCACGCTTTTTTTGTCCTTCAAAGTCTGTCCGTACTCTCCCCCGACATACCGCGCAGGCTTCTGCACCCTCGGCAGTATCCTCTCAAGTCGTTTATCCACAGTATAAAGTGCTCCTTAAATTGATGCTTTACATTTTATACTGTCCGTGGGGTTTTTACAATACCGACTTCCTGCGCCTCCGCCCACAGCAGCCAAGCGAGCGGTATAAGCGCAGCAAGCCCCTCTCCGCCCAGTGCAAAGTATGCGCCGAGCGCGCATATGAGCGCCGCTCCGCATATCAGCGTGCAAACGTGCGCCGCGCGGTCGGCAAAGACCGGGTCGATAAGCGCCGACAGCGCGAGATAGAGCACTCGCCCTCCGTCGAGCTGACGGAGCGGAAACAGATTAAAAATTCCGAGCACCAGATTCACGCCCGCAAAAAAGTACGCGCCGAGGCAGGACGCCGAAATCGCAAGCGCGATATTCGCCGCCGGTCCCGCCGCCGCGGCGAGTATTTCCTGGGCATAGGACAGGCTCTCCCACGGCTCGAGGCGTATGTCGGCTCCGAACAGCGTCAGGCAGAACGAGCGCACAGGCGCGCCGAACGCGCGTAGCGCTAAGAAATGCGCAGCCTCGTGCAGCGCCGCCGCCAGCGTTATGGACGCTATTACTCCCCCGGCGTCGAAAAGCAGCGCCGCCGCAAGAAGCAGGACGAACGACGCACCCACCGTTATTTTTGTTTTATGGCCAGGAGCTTTGAATTTTCTTACCCTATGCCGAGAGCGAGACATAGTATATCGGATTAAGATACACCCCGTTCATCTCAAGTTGGAAATGGCAGTGCGGACCGGTGGCAAGGCCGGTCTCGCCGACCTCGGCTATCTTCTGCCCCGCCTTGACGTCCGTGCCGGTCGAAGCGCAGAGCTTGCTGCAATGGGCGTAGAGCGTCGTTATCCCGTTTCCGTGGCTCACTATAACATATTTGCCGAGCGAGGTGCTCTCGCCGCAGGCCGTGACTGTTCCCGCAGCGAACGAACATATCGCAGTACCCGTAGCGGCGGCGATGTCGATGCCGTAGTGAAATTTCTCCTCACCCTCTATCGGATGCTCCCGATACCCAAAGGGCGACGACAGCGTGCCCTTAAGCGGTGTTACATATGATATGTTAAGAACTTTCTGCTCCATGCAGACATCTGAAGGTATCTCTTCGCTGACGGCGACGGTCTCGACGGCTGCGGCGTTGGCATCGGCGTTGGCATTGGCATCGGCAGCATCCGACGGCGTTTCCTCCGTGTCGTCTTTTTTTGCGGTCAGGGACAGCGACATTGCGCTTTCCGCGTCTACGTCTCCGAGCGATACATAGTCTTCCATCTCGGTCCAGTGCTGAGAAAAGGCCAGCAGGGACGCAAGATTTCCCTGCCGGCCTTTCTCCGCTTCAGCGGATGTTTCAACCGTTTCGCTGCTCTCGTCCGCGCCGAAAACCGCGGTGTAGAGGTCGCTCATGGCCTGTGATGCCGATTCTCCTCCGCTGACCGCGCGCCCAATAACAGAGAACGCGCTCTTGTAGTCCGCGTCGCGGTAAAGATATTCCGATACGCTTTCGCGCACCGCCGCAAACTGCGCGGGCATATTGAGCTTTACGGCGACGAGCGAAACGAATATTGCCGCACAGATTATAAGTTGAGCCATGCGCCATTTTTCGCGCGGAGTCATCCTGTCTCTTTCCGCCGTCCGCCGTCCTCTGTCTACCGCGCGCTTTCCGCGCGTTTGCGGCCTGCGCCGCGCTGCTGTGTCAACCATGTCTCACCCTCCCGAATATGGCTGATACAATTCTATTGCGGAAGAGGACAGATTATTACGCCTGATGAGCACGGATATTTCCCTTGACAGGAGTATCAATTTTACTTATAATGCTTAGGTGGCTATCGGGGTGTGGCGAAGCTTGGTATCGCGCTTGGTTCGGGAGTATCCATGGATTCATCCACGATGTTCGGCGCAGCCGTCCGAAGCTCTTGCAACCACGGCGTTTGTTGTTTTCCCGCCCTTTCGTAAAGCTTTTCAAA
>JAYFRC010000073.1:0-59334 GCA_034926415.1 Oscillospiraceae bacterium | reverse complement strand
CAAAGAAAGACCGCCTCATCTACGCGAAGGAGCAAATGCTGTCCACCTTCAAAAAGGTGTTCCCCTTCATCCTGATCGGCGTGGGTATCGGCGCAATTATCCATAACTGGATTCCGGAGGAATGGGTGGCGCTTGTGCTTGGCGGCAATAATCCGTTCGGCGTAATCCTTGCAACGCTTGTCGGCGTTCCGATGTATGCCGACATCTTTGGATCGATTCCGATTGCAGAGGCGCTGCTCTATAAAGGAGCGCAGCTCGGTACCGTTTTGTCGTTCATGATGGCCGTCACCACGCTGTCCCTGCCATCCATGATTATGCTCCGCAAGGCGGTCAAACCGAAACTGTTGGCTCTGTTCATTGCCATCTGCACCATCGGCATTATTATCGTCGGTTACTTTTTCAACGCAATTCAAGGATTTATCATATAGGAGGAAGTATTATGGCAAAGAAGTGGTATCCTGTAATAGACTATATCGCATGTAAAGAATGCGGCACCTGCGTAACAAAGTGCCCCCATGGCGTATATGACTTAGCAAAATCGCCTTCACCTGTTGTGAAAACCCCCGAAGCATGTGTTGACCACTGCCACGGCTGCGGCAACCGCTGCCCTGTCGGGGCAATTACCTATGTGGGCGAGGACACTGGCTGGACGCCGCCGAAAGGCACGCGGAAACCTTCGGAGAGCTGCTGCTCCTGCGGAGATAACTGCTGCTGATGGACAATATATTATATCTTGGATTCTAAGGTGAAATTTAGTGAAGAATAGAAACAAAATGATATTACTATTAGGCTTCATGGCCTTTCTGGCCAATGGAGATAATTATGCTGCAGCTCCGCTGTTGCTTAATATTGCGAAAGACCTTAATTTGAGCGTTGAAACAGCCGCGGTTTCGGTTACTGCTTACATGCTGTCATTTGGCGCATTTACGCTTATATTCGGACCGCTGTCGGATAGATATGGGAAAGCGAAGGTTATTAATATTGCCGCTGTCGGAACAGCGATATTCAGCATATTGGGCGGTTTCGCGTTTAATCTGACGTCGCTCGTCTTTTTCAGGGCGATGAACGGCGCGTTTGCAGCCGGGATTTTCCCTGTTACTATGGCGCTCGTCGGGCAGAGTTTTGATGACAGCAGCAGGCATAAGGCATTAGGCAAGGTAATGGGCATGATGTTTTTAGGCGCTGCCACGGCGACGATCGTGGGGGGCGTTCTGGCCTATTTCGGATCATGGCGGCTCGTGTATATTGTCTACGGTGTTGGTGAACTTGCTCTGGCGTTGCTGATGCTAAAAATGCTGGAAAAAGACGCCCCCGTTGTGAAAGAATTGAATTTTGCATCCGTTTATAAGGAGCCGCTGACTAATATCAGATTTATGCGGCTTGTACTGACAATCTTTCTGGTGGGATTCAGCGTGTTTGGAACGTTTACCTATGCAGGGAAACTTCTTCAGGGAGCAACCGGGTATTCGGTGCTGGGCATAGGGCTGATTTTATCTTTATTTGGCGTCGGTACTGTCCTTGGCGGGCGTATTGCTCCGAAAATCAAGCAGAAAACAAGCTCCTTGTATTTTTTTATTGCCGGTATCATCGGATTCCTTGGAGTATTGACATTATCGATTAGTTCAAATGTTTATATCCTCTCCGCAGGCCTGTTTTTCTTTGGGTTAGCGTTTATATTTTTCCAGTCAACTCTGGTTGCGGCCGCACAGGGGATGCTCCCCAGAATGAAAGGGACGGCTATGTCAACGGCTTCCTTTAATATGTTTGTGGGCGGCGCTGTTGGAACCAGCTTAAATGCAAAGATTATCAGTTCATACAGCATATCAAAAATCTATTTGATTGCAGCGATTCTTTTACTGATTGTCGGAGTAATCATGACGCTTTTCCAGCACGAAAAAAGAATATTGTAAAATCTGTTTATGAATTTTGAAAGGAGTAGTATCTATGTCATTATTCGGAAAGAAAAACAAAAACGAGGAAACAACATCATGCTGCTGCGGAGGCAAATGCGACGCTGAAAGCATGGCGAAGGCGGAAAGTGCAAAAGCCGGGGGAGCGGGAGTCAAAGTCCTGGGCAGCGGCTGCGCAAAATGCAATGCGCTTGAAGCGGCTGCAAAAGAAGCGCTCAAGCAGCTCGGTATGGATACAAAGATTGACCATGTGACCGATTTCTCGCAGATCGCGGCATACGGTGTCATGAGCACTCCCGCCCTTGTCGTAGACGGAAAAGTGGTTTCCTATGGCAAAGTCCTTAAGACCGAAGAGGTTGTGAAGATCCTGCAAAAAGTAAGAGGCTGATTACCGAAATGCCGTGACCCTGTCAAGCAGCAAACAGGCACAATGGGCGTATTGCAGGCTGAATGAGGGATTTTGCAATGAAAACCGAGAGCTTATCGATTATTTGACTGCTAAGCTGAAATCCTTTTCAACGTATGAGTTCTATACGCGGAAAAGAGAAAAACGCAGACAAGCAAATTTGTGCGGCAAAAATAAGGGGTGATTCGCAATGAGTGAAGAAAAAAGCGCGGGAATCGGATTTTTTCAGAAATACCTAACCGTATGGGTTATTCTTTGCATGGCGGCGGGCGTATTGATCGGAAGGTTTTTGCCCGCCGTTCCGGCTTTTCTGAATCAGTTTGAGTATGCGAAGGTTTCAATTCCTGTGGCAATTTTAATTTGGGTAATGATTTACCCCATGATGATGAAGGTCGATTTCCAAAGCGTTAAAAATGTGGGGAAGAACCCCAAAGGCCTGTTTGTCACATGGATTGCCAACTGGCTGATAAAGCCTTTTACAATGTATGCTCTGGCGTCGTTTTTCCTTTATGTTGTATTTAAGGGGTTTATTGCACCGGATTTGGCGAAACAATACCTCGCCGGAGCCGTCCTGCTTGGAGCCGCCCCATGCACGGCCATGGTCTTTGTATGGAGCCTCCTGACCAAAGGGAACCCCGCCTATACCGTCGTACAGGTCGCGACAAACGACCTTATCATTCTGGTTGCTTTTGTGCCAATTGTGAAGTTCCTGTTGGGAGTAAGCAAAGTACTGGTTCCCTGGGACACCCTGATTCTTTCTGTTGTGCTGTTTGTTGTTATTCCTCTTGCGGGCGGTATTCTGACAAGGCTATATGTAAGCGGAAAAAAGGGCCGGGAGTATTTCGAAAAGCAGTTTTTGCCGAAGTTTAATAACGCGACGATAATAGGCCTGCTGCTCACCCTGATTTTGCTGTTTTCCTTCCAGGGTGATATTATACTCAATAACCCCCTGCATATTATCCTGATTGCCGTTCCGCTGGTCATCCAGACATTTCTTATTTTCTTTGTCACATACCTGCCCTGCAGGTGGCTGAAATTACCCCATGACATCGCCGCGCCCGCCGGTATGATCGGAGCTTCCAACTTCTTTGAACTTGCGGTCGCCGTGGCAATCGCGCTGTTCGGCACGACCTCTCCCGCGGCGCTTGCCACTACCGTCGGCGTATTGACAGAAGTGCCCGTTATGCTTATTCTTGTGAAAATCGCAAATAATACGAAAGGCTGGTTTGAGCACAATGACCTGTCAAATCAGAAAGATGCTTGATTCCGACTGGCCTGAGGTCAGCCGAATCTATAAGGAGGGAATGGATACCAACCTCGCGACATTCCAGGCAGAGTGTCCGAGCTGGGACGAATGGAATGCCTCGCATCTGAAGGTTTGCAGGCTTGTCATCATTGAGGACGGCAAAGTAATCGGCTGGGCGGCGCTGACAGCTGTCTCGGGCCGCTGCGTTTATGCAGGCGTTGCCGAGGTAAGTATCTACATAGGGCAAGAGCACAGGGGGCGTGGAGCCGGTAAGACGCTCATGCTTGAACTTATCCGCTGTTCGGAAAAAAACGGTTTCTGGACGCTTCAGTCCGGAATAATGCAGGATAATGCGGCAAGCATCCATCTGCATGAAAGCTGCGGTTTCCGGACGGTGGGCTACCGGGAAAAGATAGGCCGCGACCACTTTGGCAGATGGAGGAATACCGTCCTTATGGAAAAACGCAGTGTAAGCGATTGTTTTGAAGGCGCCTGTACCTGTAACGGCGGAAAAGAGCGGCGCCATGATTAAGGTTGCGTTTATCTGCGTTCACAACTCCTGCCGGAGCCAGATCGCCGAAGCGCTGGGAAGGCGTTTTGCCGCAGACGTTTTTGAAAGCTGTTCTGCCGGAACAGAACTAAAAGACCACATTAATCCGGATGCCGTACGTTTAGTGAAAGAACTTTACGGGATTGACATGGAGCTGACCCAGCGTCCCAAACTGTTGGAAGATATCCCGCCTGTGGATGTGGTAGTTACAATGGGCTGTAATGTTAAATGCCCTTATTTGCCGTGTAAGCGGCGTGAGGATTGGGGATTACCGGACCCGACGGGCAAAAGCGACGATGAGTTCATTTCTGTAATTCGGACGATAGAAAAAAGAATCATTCAATTGGCCGAATCACTTCGGTAAGATGAAACGAGGGATAACCTTTGCGGTTATCCCTTGTTTGTTTATGCTGTAAATAGAAAAAATCCAAACTCTTCGCCGTTTGGCGCTGCAGAAACGTTTATAACGTTAATCTGCAGCCTTCTATTGACAAAATGTAAATATTCAACTAAAATAACATATGATATATAACAAAAGATATATTATGAGGAGTGAGTAAAATGCCGCCGAAAATCAAAATAGCCAAGGCCGATATAATAACGGCTTCTCTTGATATTGTTCGTGAAAATGGAGCAGAAGCCCTGAACGCCAGATCTGTGGCAAAAAAACTAAGTTGTTCCACACAGCCGATTTTCAGCAATTATCCAACGATGGAAGATCTGAAAGAGGATGTAATGCAATCGGCAAAGCAGATTTATCAGCAATTTATTGAAAGAGGCATGGAAGACCCGGCTTATCCGCCGTACAAAGCAAGCGGTATCTACTATATTAAGTTTGCCGGAGAGGAAAAAGAACTGTTCAAGCTGCTTTTCATGCGTGATCGGTCTGGGGAAGAAATAAAACAGGAGCGAGAGGACATTTCTAAACTTTTGCAAATCATTTCAGCTAATACCGGAATGAGTTTGGATGATGCCTATATGTTCCACATTGAAATGTGGATCTATGCTCACGGAATCGCCACAATGATCGCTACATCCTATCTGGATTGGGATCGGGATATGATTAGTATGATGCTGACCGACGCATATGAGAGTATGAGGGAGCGATATAAGAATAAGGAGAGCAGGTAAATGGATGCAATTGTTATTAGTAATTTAACTAAAAAATATAAAGACATAACTGCTGTAAATGACTTGAGTTTATCAATTCAGACCGGAGAATTATTTTCACTTCTTGGTGTAAACGGGGCGGGTAAGACTACAACAATAAAAATGCTTTCATGTCTTACACGGCCTACAAGCGGCGATGCGGTATTGAGCGGCAAAAGCATTACTAAAGATACACAGGCAGTAAAGTCAATAATCGCTGTTTCACCACAAGAAACAGCTGTTGCACCTAATTTGACCGTAAAAGAAAATCTTGGGCTTATGGCAGGCGCTCATGGTTTTTCCAAAGAAAAAGCTAAAGCCAAAACAGCAGAGCTGATCGATCAATTTGGCTTACACGAAATCGCAAATAAGCAAGCAAAAAAACTTTCAGGCGGTTGGCAGCGCAGACTTAGTATTGCAATGGCTTTGATTTCCGAACCGCAGATTTTGTTTTTGGATGAGCCGACTTTGGGACTGGACGTTTTGGCACGAAGCGATTTATGGGACATCATTCGTTCTCTTAAAGGAAGAATTACAATAATCTTGACAACGCACTATATGGAAGAAGCGGAATCACTTTCAGACCATATCGCCATTATGAAAAACGGCAAGCTCTTATTTGCAGGAACGGCCGATGAAATCAAAATTAAAGCCGGAACGGATCGCTTTGAAGACGCTTTCGTAAAGCTTGTCAAGGAGGGAGCGTAATGAGAATGCTATCTTTTTTCACTCGTACGGCAAAGGAAATCCTGCGTGACCCCTTGAATGTGTCATTAGGCATAGGATTCCCGTTAGTCGTCCTCCTGCTGCTGTCTGCGATACAGGCAAATATCCCTATCAGCCTTTTCGAAATAGACAAACTTGTGCCGGGAATATCTGTATTCGGGTTATCCTTTATGACGTTGTTTTCTTCAATATTGATAGCAAAAGACCGGTCAAGCGCTTTGATTCAAAGATTATATACTACACCATTAACCGCAAGTGATTATATCTTGGGATATACGCTTCCCCTTGTTCCTATTTCATTGGTGCAAATCGTAATTTGCTACATTACGGCCATCTTTTTAGGGTTGGAGATTACTATAAACATTGTCTATGCTATTCTCTTTTCCGTACCGATTGCGGTATTCTTTATTACATTAGGACTTTTGTTGGGAAGTATCTTTAATGATAAGCAGGTAGGAAGTATTTGCGGACCGTTACTTACAAACTTAGCAGCATGGCTTTCAGGAACATGGTTTGATTTAGACCTTGTTGGAGGCCTATTTAAAAAAACAGCATACGCTTTACCGTTTGTGCACGCTGTCGAACTTGGACGAGCCGTTTTGGGGGGCAACTTTGAAGGGATATTCCCGCATATATGGTGGGTGCTTGGATATGCTGGTTTGACTGTAGTGATATCAATCCTTGTATTCACCCGAAAGATGAAAACTAACTGAGGCTCATAATGCTTTGGCGGAGAACATGGGCATTTCATTATGAGCCGCAGAAGACGCGGCAGGGGGCTTATCATTTGCCTACCCCGCAACTTGGACTATTGGTGAGCGAAGCAGGCCGGGCTTGAAAAAGTCCCGGCCTGACAGACCATTCCTCAGCACAGCCACAAAAGCCGAATTTCGTGATATGTTGGCCTTAAGCATAATTACCCACAAGTCTTGCTACAGGAATGCGGGGGACCTGGTCACGAAGCTGACGCATATCTGCGATTATCTCGACGCGGAGAAAACGGAGCTTTTGACCTTGCACGATTCTGCGCCGGAAGAGCTCCGGAACATTAGAAATACCAAGTATAACGCGTTCGACCTGTTCCCAGATCTTGAGGTTGAGGCTAAATAGCAGATTGGCTCTACATGATGACATTATGTAGAATAAGCGTTATACTTAATACAAGTATTTCAACCTATGAATTATTTATATAGTGGAGATAAAACGTATGGAAGTTTTAAAAAACAAGAATCATAAACTAAATGAGTAAACTCGGAGCTTAAAAATCGAAATGGGTAACAAAAAATAAGCCGAAGACAAACTTGTCTTAGCAATATCGATTTGTGTAACAGGAAACAAGGTTGCGACACAAATAAAAAGCCGCAAAAAGCGGATTGATAACATTTTACATTTTATAGATAAATAGGTCTGATGTTTAACGGAGGGACTCAAATGGCGTTTAGCAGAAATGATATGGAAATCATGAATCGGCTTGTTGGGCCCATGGATGAAAACACCAGCACCCTTATATACGAAAACATCGACTGCTTTTTACATTCAAAGGTCGGGCTATTTATTCCCGCACGTGGGCAGTGCAAGTACGCAATCACGCCTAGCCATACACATCCGGCGTATTCGTTTGTTTACTATTTTGAGTCCGTCAGCGAACTGATTATAGAGGGGAAAAGCGTCTCCTGTGATATTTCCGACGGAAAATGCCTGATTGCCATTTCACCGGGTATTCCGCATCAGGAACCGGAACAGGACGGATTTCAGAGTTACATAGCGATTCAGATCGACGCGGAACTGTTTCGCGGGATTTTCGGGCAGTATGCGCGGAACCAACCTGTTTTTTGCGGAGAACGGTTTAGACCACACCCTGAGCTTTTGGGCCTTTTGAAGTGCTTTATGCTGGAAACGAATGAATACGAGTGCAGAAACGAAGACTATCTGAACCAGCTTGCTCTGGCCGTGGCACATCTTACGGTACGTTCCCTCCTCCCAGGCATATATCAGACCGCACCGCTATATGACCGGTTCGAGGTCGATAGAGTGATAGCTTATATGAACAGTCATTTCACGGATAGAATCACAGCGGAAGAGCTGGCTGCGCTCGCAAACCTTTCCACCGGTTATTTTACAAAAATCTTCAAATCTGTTACCGGAGAAACTCCGATTGATTTTCTGAAGACGCTGCGGCTGAAAAAAGCGCGGAGTATGTTGCTAAACAGTGCGGACAACATGACTGAAATTGCGCTAAAATGCGGATTTAACACATCATCGTATTTTTCGTCCTGTTTCATAGAAAAGTACCGTATGACTCCCACCGTTTTTCGGCAGAGCTTTCAGCAGCCGAAAAACGGAGAATTCTGATAAATCGTCCTGGAATTTTGAAAGCGGTCCAGTTCTCCTTTTGTATAGAATGGATTCAGAAAGCAAAAGGAGGAAAATCCAATGAATGAATTATTGACCGAAGTGCTGTCGTTTGCAAACCAGAATCCAAGCAGCTGGCTTGCAACATGTGAGGACGACTAGCCGCGCGTGCGCGGGATGCTGCTATGGTTTGCCGATGAAACCGGATTCTATTATCACACGCCAAGGCGAAGAAATTGTACGGACAAATCAAAAGCAACCCCAAGATCGAGGCGGCGTTTATCCGAAATGCAGAGAAACCTGAGTTTGAAATGCTGCGCGTTACCGGGATGGCTGAAATTTTGGAGGACAAAGAGGTTGAAAAGCGCCTGAAACAGAAACGGGCGTGGCTGTGGAACAATGTTCAGCAGTCAAAGGTCAATACGGATGTTGTCATATTCCGTATTGTAAACGGTTCGGCTTATATTTGGAACATGATGTGGAATGTGAAGGAAAAAGAAGCCCCGAGGGTTCAATTATAAATTGTGTCGTGCAAAGGAATAAACCTGATGTTTATTTCTTATCGGCGGCTGTTATCTATAATCCTTCTGAAAGTCAAATTCAGGTTAAGGAGCATTAAAAAAAGCAATTATGATTAGAATAATGAATGAAAATGATTGGGACAGTATGGTGCGCATTTACAGTCAAAGTTTGCAAAAAGGAGACGTTACTTTTACAACCGAATGTCCAACTTATAAAGAATGGGATGCCGGCCATATCAAAGAATGCAGATTCGTATATGAATTGGATGGACAGGTTGTAGGGTATGCAATGATAGCACCTACGTCAAAGAGAGAACCTTATAGAGGCGTTGCAGAATTAAGTATTTTTGTGGATGAGAATTACCACAGAAAAGGAATTGGAACAGAGTTATTAAAAAGGCTTTGTGAAGAGACCGAGAAGTATGGATATTGGACTTTATATTCGGCTATTTTTTCGGTAAATATAGCCAGCATAGAATTACATAAAAAATGTGGTTTTAGAGTCATTGGATATCGGGAAAATATTGCAAAGGATCGTTTCGGCAATTGGCAATCCACTACGATTATGGAGCGAAGAAACGGGATTGTGTAGCAGAATGGGACAGCTGAATGTGGATGATTCCCATTATGGCAGCAGATCGGATTCTTGAGGAATAATTTATGGAGATAAAGAAGATGGAAATCATCAGAGTGATCTTAAATGTAATCATGTGGTTTCTGATTGTTGAATTCGGCTGCAATTTCGTTATGCAAACGGTCAGCTATTCTTTTTATAAGCGAGCCGGTGAAAGAGCAGACATTGCCTATAAACCGCAGTATCTGCAAATAACCGATACGCTGACGAGCTACGGTTATAACCTTGACGGCAAAGCAGATGAAATAATACTATTCTTTGGCGGTTCAAATTATATTGCATATAACTCCGTAGGTACATATGCAGGCAAGTTTGATTGCCCTTTTATTTCCGTCGACTATTACGGTACGCAAAAAGCCGTGGGAAAATGAATATCAAATCCATGCAGCAGGCGGCGACGGAATTATATGATTGGGCAAAGCGGCAATACCCTGAACATCGGATTATCATAATGGGACACAGCTACGGAACGGGAATGGCGGCGTATCTTGCGAGTGCGCGGGAATGCGACGCCCTAGTACTGGCGGGCGCTTATCGCGACCTCTCCGATTTGTATAATAAAATGACGCCTGTTTTTTGGGGGCCGCTTAAAGTATTCATTTCAAATAACATTGAGACTTCAAAATATGCCGAAACGGTAACTTGTCCCGTATATGTGATAGGCTCCGAGTCAGATACGACATTGAGCGCATCATTACAGAGAAAAGTGGCGAAGTGCTTTTCCAATGCGGAATTAAAAATATTTGAAAATGTCAGACACGAAAACTATTTTGTGACAGATGAAGTTATTGAGTATATAAAGACAAACACGGGGTAATGTACCGGCTTGCTGGAGCTGAGCAAAATGTTAAAAACACCAACTCAAAAAATTAAATATTTAAAAATCTACTATTACATACAAGAGAAATAAAATTTAAAACTGCATCCAATCGATTTCAGTATATCGTTATATTGGGTGCCATTCATCTAAATATCCTCCTTTTAATTATTTGTGCAGTTGATAGACTGCACTTTTAGTTTATCCAGTATTACATTCGGACGGTAATAAGCGACGAAAAGAAACTGTACGACAGGGTTTTATCCTTCTTCGGGCAGGAGTGGCGAAATCAACAAGCTTGAAGAAAAGGCTTCAGAAATCAGGCGACAACTTCAAGATCAGGAAAGCGGAGAGGCCAATGCGCAGAAATGGATACGGCTGATAAAAAGCTGCGTTTTCATCGACAGGCTTGACCGGGCTACGGCGTTTCAACTTATCGACCATGTTGCGGTACACGAACAAGAGGACAAAAGCGGGCATATGACCCAAACCATTCAGATCAAATACAACTTTGTGGGGTATCTAAGCTGACTTCGAGGCTAGAAAAAAGCATTAGTGACCGCTATAAAAACGGGCACTAATGCTTTGGCGGAGAAGGAGAGATTCGAACTCTCGAACCGCTTTTGGCGGTTACACGATTTCCAATCGTGCGCGCTCGACCAGCTACGCGACTTCTCCACGTACTTGCTCAAGTTAAAAGAAATTTTCATTTCGCCGAAGTAAAACTGCTCACAGCGGCAAAAAATATTATATTAGAACAATTCATGAAAGTCAAGATTTTTGCGAGATTTTCGCAAAAAAACGGAAACGGACGAAAAATATCCTAGAAAGGATAATTTTCGCCCGGATTTCCGCTTCTGCCTCTCTTTTACATGCCGATATTGCGATTTAAGCTGTCGACCGCACTGTCCAAGGCGTTACCCACGGCCTCCATCTTTTTGCCGACGGAGGTCCTCATGGAACGCGGTTTCGGCATAACCACTTTCTCGGCGACTGCGCCGACCACCAAGCCGATGCATATACCCCGCAGAAGATCGGTATCAAACATTTTATCCACTTCCTTTACTGGTCTTGCCCGTATTATTTCCCGTTTTATCCGAAACAGACGCGCGCTGAAGCCTTTTTTATTGCCAATGATATCCGTTTAATGTATAATAAAATATCAAAATAAAAAGATTTCGGAGGGTTTCCGCATGAAAAGGCTTATCAGGGGAGGGCGAGTCATAGACCCGTCCTGCGGAAGAAATGAGATATGCGACATACTTATCGACGGGGCGAAAATAGCCTGCGTCGGCACTAAAGCCTCGCGGGCGGAGCCGGATGAGACCATTGAGGTCGCGGGTCTGATAGTTGCGCCGGGGCTTGTGGATATGCACACGCATCTGCGCGAGCCGGGATTTACCGACAAGGAGACAATAGCGACTGGGACAAAAGCGGCAGCGCGCGGCGGCGTGACGAGCCTGCTATGCATGGCAAACACCAACCCGCCGACAGATACGCCGGAGCGGTTTTCGGACATGCTTAAAAAGATAAAAAAGGACGCCGCAGTTTGTGTCTATCCCGCGGCGGCCGTAAGCATGGGGCTGCGCGGCGAAGAGGTTACCGACATCGACGCGCTGCACGCTCTCGGAGCCGCGGCACTGTCGGACGACGGAGCGCCGCTTCAAAATGCCGCGACGATGCGCAGGGCGCTGCTGCTCGCGAAGAAATACGATATGCCCATACTTTCACACTGCGAGGACGCCGACCTCGTGGCGGCGGGCGTGATGAACGAGGGAGAGCTCTCGGCGGCGCTGGGGCTTCCGGGACGCCCGGCGGTCGCGGAGACGCTTGCGATAGCGCGCGACGGCATGCTCACGCTGGACACCGGCGGACGCGTGCACATTTGTCACGTCAGCACAAAGAAATCAGTTGAGACGATACGTTTGCTTAAAAAGCGCGGAGCGCGTATAACGGCCGAGACCTGCCCGCAGTACTTCTCGCTTACCGAAGAGGAAGTGGAAAAGCAGGGAACGCTCGCAAAGGTCAATCCTCCGCTCCGGCGCGAATCGGACGTGCGCGCTATAATCGAAGGACTGAGGGACGGAACCATAGACGCTGTGGCGACAGACCACGCGCCCCACACCGAGGAAGAAAAAGCGCGCGGCATGCTTCTCGCGCCAAGCGGAATGGTCGGGCTTGAGACGTCTCTGGCTCTGGCGCTGACGTATCTTTATCGCGACGAGGGGTTTGCGCTAGAGGACATAATAAGGCTTATGAGTACGGCGCCGGCGCGTATACTCGGGATACCAAAGGGTACGCTCGCAGAAGGCGCGGACGCCGACATCGTGATATTCGACCCGGAGGCAAAATGGAACGTAGACGCGAAAAAGTTCGTTTCAATGGGACGCAACACTCCGTTCGACGGCATGAGGCTGACCGGACGAGTACGCTGCACGATAGCCGGAGGAAAGACGGTCTATAAGAAGTAAGAGCAAAAGGAGAAAGCCGTATGTCTTTTGAAATTCTGCAGGATAAAATACGCGAAAAGAAAAATCCGACTGTCGCGGGACTCGATCCGCGCCTTGAATACATTCCTCCGCACATACTCAACGCGAGGATAAGAGAATTCGGAGAGACTCCGCGCGCAGCCGCGGAAGCCATATGCGACTTTAACAACGGACTTATTGACGCGCTTTGCGATCTGGTTCCCGCCGTAAAACCGCAGAGCGCGTTTTACGAGCGCTTTGGCGCGGACGGCGTCGGAGCGCTCAAGCGCACGGTGGATTACGGCAAAGCAAACGGACTTTACGTTATCATGGACGCAAAGCGCGGCGATATCGGCTCCACAGCCGAGGCGTACAGCGACGCGTATCTCGGAAGCGTTAAGATCGGAAATACTGAGATAGAGCCCTTTGGCTGTGACTGCATCACGATAAATGCCTATCTCGGCTCGGATGGAATTAATCCGTTTATCAAAGAATGCAGGGCGCGCGGACGCACGGTGTTTGCACTGGTAAAAACTTCCAACAAGTCGTCGGGCGAGCTTCAGAACATTATTGCGGGAGACAGAAAAGTATATAACGTTGTAGGTGACCTCATAGAGCGGCTCGGAAAGGGAACGGAGGACAAATACGGATATACCTGCGTCGGAGCGGTGACGGGAGCGACATATCCGCTCGACATCCGCGACCTTAGAAGAAGGCTTCCACACACGTTTTTCCTCGTTCCGGGCTATGGGGCTCAGGGAGGGTCGGCCGAGGATGCTGCCTGCGCTTTCGACGACTACGGGCACGGAGCGATAGTCAACTCGTCGCGCGGAATAATGTGCGCGTGGCAGAAGACGGGAAACGAGGGACGCGATTTTGCCGACGCCGCGAGGAACGCGGCGACAGCAATGAGAGACGACCTTAAAAAATTTATTACGGTGGTATAAGCCGACATGCCGGCGAATCGGGCCGATAAGAACAGTTTGTATATAAAATTTTGCGAAAGCGGTGTTTGGATGCCTGTACAGACCGACTGCAGAGTGCTGTCATGCAAAAAGATAAACGAATGCGCATGGGATATGCGCCTCGCCGCAGGAGAGATGTCTGAGACGGCGGAGCCGGGACAATTCGTGAACGTCAGTTGCGGAGCGGAGAGGCTTCTGCGCCGCCCGATAAGCGTATGCGGCGCCGAAAACGGAACGCTGAGGCTCGTGTTTGAGGTGCGCGGCGAGGGAACGCTGTGGCTGTCGAAACGCGGGGACGGAGATACGGTCAACATACTCGGCCCGCTCGGACACGGGTTCGACGTCAAAGGGAAAAGAGTACTTTTCGTCGGAGGAGGAATAGGCGTTCCGCCGCTGCTTGAGGCCGCAAAGCGCGCGAAGAGAGCCGACGCGGTGCTCGGATTCAGGGACGGCGATCACGCCATGCTGCTAGAAGATTTTAAGAGCATATGTAAAAATATGGAAATAATGACTGACGACGGGAGTCTCGGGACAAAGGGCGTCGTCACGGTCGGGATGACAAAGCTTATACACGAAAACATCTACGACGCGGTGTGCGCCTGCGGCCCGCGCGTTATGCTGCGCGTCGCGGCTTCGGTTGCGGCCGCGGAGAGGCTGGCGTGCCAGGTGTCGATGGAGGAGCGTATGGGCTGCGGCATAGGCGCGTGCCTCGTCTGCGCCTGCATGATACGCGACGGGAAAACCGGAGAGGACGGATACAGGCACGTCTGCAAGGACGGTCCCGTGTTTGACGCAAAGGAGGTCGTGTGGGAATGACCGACATGTCTGTCAACATAGCGGGCGTTAAGCTCAAAAACCCGATAGCCGTAGCGTCCGGAACATATGGCTTTGGGCGCGAGTTCGCACAGTTTTACGATTTGTCTGAGCTGGGCGCGATATGCGTAAAGGGGCTTACGCCGGAGCGGCGCGAGGGCAACCCGCCGCCGAGGATAGCCGAGACGCCGATGGGAATACTCAACAGCGTCGGACTCCAGAACCCCGGAGTTGACGCGTTTATAGCGGAGGAACTGCCGTTTCTAAAAAAATACGACGTGAAAATAATCGCGAACATCTCGGGCGGCACGCCGGAGGATTACGGAATGATGAGCGAAAAGCTCAGCGCCGCCGGCGTCGACATTATAGAGCTGAACATCTCATGCCCCAACGTACGAGACGGAGGGCTCGCCTTCGGTACGAAGCCGGAGAGTGCGGCGGAGGTAACGCGCTGCGCGAAAAAGCACTCGACCGTTCCGGTGATGGTAAAGCTGTCGCCGAATGTTACGAGCATAGCAGATATTGCCAAAGCCGCAGAGGACGCGGGAGCGGATGCGCTCAGCCTTATAAACACACTGCTCGGCATGCGCATTGATATAAACACGCGCCGTCCGATACTTCACAACAACATGGGCGGGCTTTCCGGCCCGGCCGTGTTCCCGGTGGCGGTGCGCATGGTGTATCAGGTGAGGCAGGCGACGCGCCTGCCGATACTGGGAATGGGCGGAGTTGCTACGGGCAAAGAGGCGGCGGAGCTGATGATGGCTGGCGCGGACGCGGTAGCCGTCGGTACGGCGTGCTTTTCAGACGTATACGCGCCCATAAAGGTGCGCGACGAGCTTGAAAACTATCTCGCAAGGCTTGCCATATCGGCACGGGAGCTGACCGGAACTGTCAAGGCTTGGTAAAAAATTTGCAGGTTAGGACATAGAAAGAATGACTGAAATTTATCTTATCCGGCACGCGGAAGCGGAAGGCAATCTCTATCGCCGCGCGCAGGGCTGGTACGACAGCCTTATCACTCCGCGCGGCTACGAGCAGATAGCGGCGCTTTCAAAACGCTTCGACGGAGTAAAAATAGACAGAGCGTATTCGTCTCCGCTTTTCCGCACAAGGACGACGGCAAGCGCGATATGCGCTCCGCGAAATCTGGCGCTGACTCTCATGGAGGATATGCGCGAGATAGATGTGGGACCGTGGGAAGATATGCCGTGGGGAGAGATTGCGAGGCTGTGGCCGGAGCAGTTGTACGACTTCAACTGTCAGATTGATAAATTTCACATGGAAGGCGCGGAAACGGTATACGGAGTCCAGAGACGTATGCTCGGCGCAATACATACGATCGCCGAAGAGTGCCCGGGAATGACTGTCGCGGCGTTCAGCCACGGAATGGCGATAAGGCTTCTGCTGGGCGCGGCGATGGGGCTGCCGATGAGCGAGATAGGATCGGCTGTCGAGCACGGCGACAATACCGCGGTGTCGATGCTGAGAGTAGAGGGAGAAAAAATAAGCGTCGTTTTTGCAAACGACGCATCGCATCTTCCGGGCGAGATATCCACTCTTGCCAAGCAGGGATGGTGGAGCGGAGAGAGGGAAGTTTCGCTCCGCTTCGTGCCGATCGACATATATGAAAATGAAAAATGCTATCTCGATTGCCGGAGTGAAGGCTGGCTGAGCAGCCACGGCACGATGGAACATTACAACGAAAAAAAATTTCTCACGCAGGCGGAAGAAAACTCCGACAATTATCCCGAGGCGATAATCGGAGCCTACGACAAGGACAGATTCGCGGGACTGATACAGCTCGACACCGAGACCGAGAAAGAAATAGGAGTCGGGCGCGTACCGTTCGTTTACATGAATCCCGAATACAGGAAAAAAGGCGCGGGAATACAGCTTATCGGCGAGGCAATAAGCCGGTTTCGACGTATGGGACGCTCGTATATAAGGCTGCGTTGCGCGATGGAAAACGGCATAGCGCAGAGGTTTTACGAGCGCAACGGGTTTTACAAAATAGGCGTCGATGACAGCGCGGACGTCGCCCTCGACATACTCGAGAAAAAGATAGTAAGATAATGATATCTCAGGAGCGGTCGTTGCGCCCGCTCCGTTTTACATGAGAGAGGACGGTGGCGGTGAAAAGGAAAAATATGGAAAAGCAATTCCTTCCGGTGTCGCGGGAGGAATTGCTTGACAGAGGCTGGTACTACTACGATTTTCTCGTAGTGGGAGCCGACGCATATGTCGACCATCCGTCATTTGGAACGGCCATAATCGCCCGGGTGCTCGAAGACGAGGGATACCGCGTCGCGGTGCTGGCTCAGCCGGACTGGAAGAGCGCGGAGGCGTTCTCAGCCATGGGAAAGCCAAGATACGCGGTGATGATAGGCGGCGGAAACATAGATTCGATGGTGGCGCACTACACTGTCGCCAAAAGACGCAGGCGCGAGGACCTTTACAGTCCCGGCAACAGGATCGGGCTCCGCCCGGACAGGCCGACGATAGTTTACGCAAACCGCGCGCGGGAGGCATTTCCGGACACGCCGATAGTAATAGGCGGACTCGAGGCATCGCTTCGCCGTTTTGCGCACTACGACTACTGGGACGACAGGGTGCGCCGTGCCATACTGTTCGACGCGCAGGCCGACCTGCTCGTTTACGGGATGGGCGAGAGGCAGACGCGCGAGATAGCGGCGCGGCTTGCTGAGGGAGAAAGCATCGGAAATATCACCGATGTCCGAGGGACTGCGTTCATATCGAAAAATAGGGCATGCGATTTTGAGGCGGTAGAGTGCCCGTCGTTTGAGGAAGTATGCGAAAGCAAACGCGCTTATGCCGAGGCTAGCAAAATCGAGTACGACGAACACGACGCTGTCCGCGGCCGCGCGATAATACAAAAATGCGATGGCCGAGAGCTAGTTGTCAATCCGCCCGCGCTCCCCCTGTCGACGCAGGAACTCGACGCCGTGGCGGAGCTTCCGTACATGCGCGCCGCGCACCCGATGTACGACGCCGCCGGAGGCATTAAAGCGATAGACGAGGTCCTTTTTTCCGTAACGCACAACAGGGGATGCTTCGGAGCGTGCAGCTTCTGTTCCATTGCATTCCATCAGGGGCGCGTGGTAACGGCGAGAAGCAAAGAGTCGGTTATACGCGAAGTGGAAGAATTTACCAAAGATCCGCGCTTTAAGGGATATGTGTCCGATGTGGGAGGAGCGACGGCAGATATGCGCCACCCCTCGTGCGAAAGACAGCTGGAGCGGGGAATGTGCCGCGGAAGGACCTGCCTTGCGCCGGAGCCGTGCCCGCATCTCGATGCGGATCACTCGGATTACACCGAGTTGCTGCGAGAGCTTCGCGGGATCCCGGGAGTCAAAAAAGTGTTCGTGCGGAGCGGGGTGCGCTTTGACTATGCGATGTGCGATAAAAGCGACGATTTCATGAAGGAACTCGTCGAACACCACGTAAGCGGACAGCTCAGAGTCGCACCGGAGCACTGCTCGAATCGTGTGCTTGATTATATGGGAAAGCCGCATTTTGGGGCATACGAGCGCTTTGCCGCAAAGTTTGAAAAACTTGATGAAAAATTTGGAAAAGAGCAGTATCTCGTGCCATACCTGATGTCGTCGCATCCGGGGAGCACGCTGAAAGATGCGGTCGCGCTGGCGGAATTTTTGAACCGCACGGGACAGCATCCGGAGCAGGTGCAAGATTTTTATCCGACGCCCGGAACGCTTTCAACCTGTATGTATTATACCGGCATAGACCCGCGCACAATGCGCGAGGTATACGTTGCGAGGGATCCGCACGAGAAGGCGATGCAGAGAGCGCTGCTCCAGTGGAAGCGGCCGGAGATGAGAAAGCTCGTGATAGAGGCGCTGATAAAGGCGGGCCGAAGCGACCTTATAGGCTACAACAAAAAATGTCTGATACGGCCGAGACCGGGCGACGAGTTGCCGGAAAGCAAAGCGTCTTCCAAGATGAGAGGCGAAAAAAGAATCGGCGTGGCCGAGCGTCCAGAACGCGAGGAAAAGCGCCACACGGCGGCGAGAGAGGGAAAAGCTGCCATTCGCCCGTCGCAAAAGCGCAGCGGAAAGAACAACAGGGGAAAGAAAAAATGACTGATAAAACGCGCGGACGGCATTTCTGCCGTCCGCGTGTTTTTGCAAGAATCTGTTATTTTGCGATGGAACTTGAATTTTTGGTAAGGTTCATGCTGGTGCCGGCGCTTTTTACAGCGCTTTTGACTGCGTTGCCGGCGTTTGTGGCCGCGCGGCCGGCGCTGGCCGTGGCGGATTTAGCGTTATTTGCCGCGTTTTTGGCATTGGCCGCCGCAGCGTCGGCGTTGGCTTTGGACACGCCGTCTCCGGTGAGATTGCCGTCCTTCAGGCGGGTATCGAGCATATAATCGGGAATAGTGTTAAAAGAGGAGCTTCCGCGGGCATAATTTGCCGCGGCCGCTTTTTGCCCGGAGGTGCGTGCCGCCGTCGTGGACGTGGCTCCGCAGGCGGTAAGCGACAATGCGAGAACGGCCGCAGCCGAGAGCGCGCCTATGGTCCTTATCATATTGTTTCCCCCTATGAAAAAAATTTTTGAAGCGCTTCGCATATTAGTATTTACAAAAATAAAACGATGAGATGCGAGAGTTTCTGGCTCGCTTTCCTGTAAAATTGCGGGCGACCTTTTTAGGAAGCTGTTTCATTTTATTGAAAATAATGGTACAATTAAAAAAACGTAGGAGGCGGTTTTATGCAGAAACAGGAGCTTCAATTCCATATAAGATGCAGGGAAGGCGACGTCGGGCGCTATTGTATCCTTCCGGGCGACCCGGGGCGCTGCGAGTCTATAGCCGCACTGTTCGACGGAGCAGAAAAAATTTCGCAGAACCGCGAATTCACAATCTATACCGGCATGCTGCTCGGAGAAAAGGTTTCCGTCTGCTCCACCGGCATAGGCGGGCCTTCCGCGGCGATAGCCATGGAGGAGCTTGCACAAATAGGAGCGGACACGTTTATACGCGTCGGCACCTGCGGAGGAATAGATATCGACGTGCAGGCGGGCGACGTGATAGTAGCCACCGGAGCGGTGCGTCAGGAAGGGACGAGCCGTGAATACGCGCCGATAGAATATCCCGCCGTACCGGATTTTTCAGTCGTCTGCGCGCTGCACGACGCGGCGCTTGCGCTCGGCGCTTCGTGCAAAACGGGAGTGGTTCAAGCCAAGGATTCCTTTTACGGGCAGCACTCGCCGGACAGGATGCCGGTCTCATACGAGCTCCTTAACAAATGGGAGGCGTGGCGCAGGCTCGGCGTGCTTGCCAGTGAGATGGAGTCGGCGGCGCTGTTCTGCGTCGCGGCGTCGCTCGGAGTGCGCTGCGGAGCCGCGTTCAGCGTCATATGGAACCAGGAGCGTGAAAAAGCCGGACTCGACCAGCGGCAGGTATTTGATACGTCGCTTGCGGTAAAGGTCGGAGTCGAGGCCATGAAGCTCCTCATAGCCCAGGACAAAAAACATTAACCACCCCTCCCGCCGCCGGCGGGAGGGGTTTTCCACTATGAAACACTTTAATTAGCTAAAAATGTTGCAAAAATTCAAAAAATAAGAAAATTTTGAAACAAAACATTATGGATATTACACTATATTTGTAACAGTTTTGTTGTTGAATATCTGTACTTAGTGTACTATTATGATTCGTACAGATATTATTGCAGGGAGCGCAGGAAAAGGAGAGGACAGGAAATAATGGAAGAGAAATCCGTGGTAAATAGTGTTCCGGTAGACGATGGAACGGAAGACACTATTCCAAGTGCAGAAAAAAATGCGGAAAACGAGATAGAAGAAATCATTGAGGACAACGACAGCGGACCTCGCTTCAAATTTTTCAAAAAGGCGAGGGACGGAAAGCCGCATAAGAAAATGAGCAAAAAGAAGCTCATAATTATAATCGTAATAGCCGTGCTGGCGGCGCTGTTTATATTCGGAATGGTAAAGCTCTTCGGTAAGGACGACAGCAACAGCACCGTCGTGACCGACGTTGTCCAGTACGGATCTATCACCAGCACCGTGCAGGGCAGCGGAACGACCCGCGCCAAGGAAAGCGCGGCAATCACCGTTACGACCACAGGAAACGTGCTCGACGTCTACGTCAAGGAGGGCGATCAGGTCACCAAGGGGACGCCGCTGTATTCGATAGACAGCGACGCGGCCACGACAGCGCTCAACGACGCGAAGAAGACCATCGAGGATTACACGAAGCAGCTTACAGCGCTTCAGAAAGACATCGCGGGGCTGCATTATCAGGCTCCTTACGCCGGAACTCTCATAAATGTGACGAAGTATTCTTCCGGCGACACGATTTCAAAGGGCTCGGCGCTGGCGACGCTTGTCGACGATACAAAGCTCCGCCTCGTTCAGTATTACAGCTATGCATATAAGGACAGCATCAAGGCCGGGCAGACAGCCTCAGTAAGCGTTCCCTCGCTCATGAGCCAAGTCAGCGCGAAGGTCGAGAGCGTACATATGGTAAACCGTGTATCCGCCGAGGGCTCCAAGCTTTTTGAGGCGGACATAATCATGGACAATCCCGGAACGCTTACTGCGGACATGGCGGCATCAGCTGTCATAACCGCCGGAAGCGAAACCATATATCCATACGAGGCGGGCAAGCTCGCCTACAACCGCAGTACGGCGCTTACTTCAAAGGTTGGAGGAACGGTATCGTCCTCCAACATGATAGACTATATGAAGGTGTCCGCAGGAACGGTGCTCATCAACATCGACGGCGAGGACAGCGAAGCGGATATAATATCACTCCAGCAGAGTATCAAGACCGCGCAGACAGCGCTTGATACCGCGCAGAAAAACTATGACAATATGAACGCGGTGTCGCCGATAGACGGAACCGTGCTGGCTCTCGGCATAAAGGTCGGAGATGAGGTCGCGGCCGGAACAACGACTATAAACATCGCCAATACATCCGTGATGCTTATCGACGCAAACGTCGACGAGCGCAATATCTCCTACATACAGCCCGGAATGAGCGTTACCATCGACCAGTGGGGAACGCAGTACATGGGGACCGTCGACTCCGTTAGCCTTACAGGAAAATCACAAAACGGCGTTGCGACCTTCCCGGCGGTCATCTCCGTCGAAAACACCGACGGAACTATGATGACGGGAAGCAACGTTACCTATTCCCTCGTCGCAAGTCAGAACGACAACTGCCTCGTGCTTCCAATACAGTGCGTCAAGACCGTTCCGCTCGAAAACGGAGAGACCGGAAGCGTCGTGTTCGTCAAATCGAACACCCGTCCTGACAACGCCATAGACGTAGATATGAGCGCCTTTACAGACGTGCCGCAGAAGGGCTACTGGGCGGTGCCGGTAGAGACGGGCATCAACGATAACTACAACGTTGAAATAAAGAGCGGCGTCAACGAGGGCGACGAGGTGTTCACACAGGTTACGACCACCCAGTCGTCAGGCATATTAGGGTGAATATGATGCTTGCAGAACTTCGGAATGTTTCAAAAATATACGGCGAGGGTCTCGAGAGCGAGGTGCGCGCGCTCGACAACATATCGCTGGACATCGACAGAGGAGAGTTCGTCGCGGTCGTCGGAGCTTCGGGCAGCGGAAAGTCAACAATGATGAACATACTCGGATGCCTCGACATCCCGACGCACGGGGATTACCTGCTCGATGGGGTAAACGTAAAGGAGCTGTCGGACAAACAGCTCTCGCGTATACGAAACCGCGAAATAGGATTTATTTTTCAGGGATTTAACCTGATACAGACGCTTACCGCGCAGGAAAATGTCGAGCTTCCGCTAATTTACCGCAATATCGGCGCGTCAAAGCGCGCGGAGCTGGCGCACAAGGCGCTGACGCGGGTTGGGCTCGGCGGCAGAGGAAAGCACAGGCCTTCAGAAATGTCGGGCGGGCAGCAGCAGCGCGTCGCGATAGCCCGCGCCATAGCCACACAGCCGCCGATAATCATGGCCGACGAGCCGACGGGTGCGCTCGATTCAAAAACGGGACACGAGGTGCTGGGCTTTCTGCAATCGTTAAACCGCGAGGGCAGCACTATAATCCTCATAACGCATGACAACGGCATAGCGTCCACGGCGAAACGGATAGTGCGCATATCGGACGGCCGGGTCATAGAGGACAAAGGGCAGGAGGTGGACTGGGCATGAAGCTGGAGCAGGCTTTCAAAATGGCAATAAAATCCATAATGGTCAACAAGGGACGCTCTTTTCTTACCATGCTCGGTATCATCATCGGCATAGCCTCTGTCATGACGATAGTTTCGGTCGTCAACGGACTGAACAAAAAGACCATGCAGTACTACGAAAGCATGGGTACCAACAAGGTCACGGTCTACGCGTATATGTACAACGGGCAGGATATTTTCAACGACCTGTACGACTACTGCCTCAAGCTTGGAGACATCGTAATCGGCGTCACACCGAACGCACAGTTCAACGCCACCGTCGTCTACGGCATGAAAAACAGCGACAATATGGGCGGCGGCGGAGGAATGTCCGGTATGGGAATGGCCAGCGACAGCGGCAGCGGAGGAAGCAGCAACCTATATCCTCCGACGCTCTATCTCGGAAGCGACCAGTTTTCAGTATGCAACAATTTCACTATTGAAAAGGGACGCGATTTAAGCTCGATAGACGTTAAGGATTATGCACAGGTCTGCGTGCTAGGCGCGAGAGCCGCGAAGGACTTTTTTGATTATGCGGATCCGGTCGGAAAGGACATCTCGGTCAATGGCGTGCCGTTTACGGTTCTGGGTGTGTACGAGGAAAAGGATGCGAAAAGCGATTATTCGCTCGACAACATTATCGTCTTCCCCTACACCGCGGCAAGATACATGGGACAGCAGATCGATATGAGCCAGTTCACGGTCAAGGCGAAGGACAGCGCGGCAACAGACGAGGCCATATCGCGCATAACCGGGTTCCTCGCAGGACTGATACCCGAGACCGCCGGCTCCTCCTATGTTTACAGCGAGAACCAGTGGATGCAGCAGGACAATCAGCTGACGACGATAATGAGCCTTGTGCTAGGCGGCATCGCGTTCATATCGCTGCTGGTCGGCGGTATCGGAATAATGAACATAATGCTGGTCACGGTTACGGAGCGGACGCGCGAGATAGGCATACGCCGGGCAATAGGCGCGGAGCGGAGCTCGATAGTGACGCAGTTTCTTATCGAAGCCGCGACGATCTGCGCCGTCGGCGGAGTGATAGGAATACTCAGCGGCACGCTGCTTACGCTGATACTCGGAAAGCTGCTGCTTAAGTTCGTGCTGTTCCCGACGGTTGGGATAACGATCTTCTCGTTCGCTTTGTCCGTCGGACTCGGAATACTGTTCGGTATCTTTCCCGCAGTCAAGGCGTCGAGGCTACAGCCCGTCGCCGCGCTGCGTGCAGAATAAGGAAGGGGAATTGGAAATGAGATTATTTCACAGGCTTGCCGCCGCGCTTTTGACGATAGCGCTTACAGCGTCGTGTCTCGCGCCGGTCGGAGCGTTTGCAGCGACCAGCACGACGAAGGCCGTTGGATTCAGAGATATAACGGATACGGAAACAGCCGTAAACGCGGAGACGCTACGCATAATGGGTGTTCTCGGCGGTTTTGAGGACGGCACGTTCCGTCCAAACAGCACGCTGACGCGCGCGCAGTTCTGCAAGATGGCGGTGGTGCTCATGGGCAACGCCGACCTTGTGGGGCAGTACAAGAATTACACGATATTCCCCGACGTCAAGGCCTCCAACTGGGCCGCGGGCTATGTCAACCTGGCGGTCAGAGGTACGACGAAGATAATCGCCGGCTATGCCGACGGAACCTTCGGCCCCAACAAGAATATAACTTACGGAGAGGCCGTTACGATACTCATGAGAATACTCGGCTACGCCGACTCCGACGTGGGAGCGGTATGGCCGGATGGATATCTTGCAGCCGCCGCTGAAAAGGGGCTGACGAGCGAGCTTTCGCTCAGCGGTTCCGCAGCGCTTACGCGCGCGCAGGCCGCAAAGCTGTTTGTCAGAACACTTGACGCGGATAAAAAGGGCGGAGGAATGTACGGAGCTTCGGTGGCAACGTCAGCTATAACGGACGTGGTGCTGATGAGCAGCTCCGCGACGGCGGCCGACGGTACGGACGGCGCGATGAAGACCTCCGACGGAGACGTATATAAGCTGGCGAATACGACTTCGAGCACGGGCGTACTAAACGGACGAAAGGGAACGCTGCTGCTCGACAAGAACGAAAAGGTCATAACTTTTGTTCCCACGGACAGCGGAACCTGCAAAGCAATAAGCGTGGCGATTGCCAAGTCGTCATATCTAACGGATTCGACGGGGACGAAATACAGCGTCGGAGCCAAGATACCGGCGTATTACAACGGCGAGAAAAAGACGTACGGCGACGTGTTCTCGTGGCTTACCGCGGGAACTAGCGCCACGGTATATATCAACGGCGGAGCCGTGGAATATATATTCGTCGGGTCACAGAGCTTTTCGAAGGCAATTGTGGTCGGCACTGATAAATCCACGGACGGATTCTCCGAGCTTGCCGGAGGGCAGACCTACTCCATTTACAAGGACGGAGCCGAGGCGTCCGTGGCCGACATAAAGAAGTACGATGTCGCTACCTACGACGGCTCGACCGGCTCCATCAGACTTTGCGACAACCGCCTGACAGGAGTATATGAGGACTGCTATCCCGATACGAGCGCGCCTGTCAAGGTGTCGATGTTCGGCACGGAATTCAGCGTCTTAAGTTCCACGACGTCGAACCTGTCGGGCTTCAGCATAGGTTCGAGCGTCACGTTCCTTCTCACCGAGGACAATCAGGTTGCGGGAATCGTCTCCTCGGGCACCGTATCCAACACCGCGGTCGGAATAGTCCAATCAGTGTCGAGAACGAGCGCGTCCGTGCATCTGCTGAACGGCCTGACCGTGTCGGGCAATCCGCAGCTCTCATCTGACACAGATGTAACAGATCTTACGGGGCAGCTCGTAAAAGTTGTCTCGACCGGCGCCGGAAAGATAGCTATAACAAAGCTTACCGGCGGAAACTCACAGAATTTTGATGTAGCAAATAAAAAGGTGGGCACATCGGCGCTGGCCGACAACGCGATAATTTATGAGAAGGTGGGCACATCGGCGCTGACCCCGATAACTATCAGCGACATAAGAACGAGCACGGTGTCGTCCTCCAAGATAACCTATGTCGGCAAGAACTGGGCGGGCGATGTGAATATTCTCGTACTCGATAACGTGACCGGAGACGCTTATACCTACGGCCGCGCGACCGTGACAGAGACGGAGGAAACCGACACATTCGGCTCTTACATGGTGCGCAGCATTTCCGTGACCAACGGCAACGGAACCAAAGGACCGTTCAGCGCACAGTACGGAATCTCAGATGGCGATTATGTTGGCCTGGCAGTCAGCGCGGACGGCAGCAGCATCGGCTCCTACATTACGCTGACGCGCGCGCTAAGCGTGCCAAACAGCGCGTGGATAGGCAGCACGGCTGTCGTCATCGGCGGACAGACGTACAAGGTGTCTTCCGACGTTCAGTGCTACAACAGAACCGGCGGCAAGTGGATAACCCTCGACAAGGCGCACGCATTTGCCGAGAGCTCCACGCTGTATTACGATAGCCTCGGCGTTGTACGCGTGGTCGTAGTGGCGTAAGACAAATGAAATACCGCGGGCGGAGAAGTCCGCCCACGGTATTTTTCAAGACGGAGGAGAGGAATTTTGAGGAAGAGCGCAAAGAAAATATTGATATGCGCGACGGCGCTCACTATGCTTTTGACGGCCACGGCGTGCGGACAGACGGGAAGCGGAGCGACTGCGGTCAAGACTAAGGGCGCAGTTACAGAGGTCTCGGCGCCGCCGACGGAGCAGGAGATATACGACGCTTTTTCTCAGCTTCAGTCGGGAGCCGACGCGGACAAAACCGCGGAGCTGCGCGCAACGATGTATTCAGGGCTTGAAACGATGGACTGGGACGCGTACAGACGTCTCGGAGGAGGAGACCCGGCGAGCGAGGAAACGCGCGACAAGTACGAGAGCACGGGCTTTGCGCTTCTTGACTATCTCGCGGCGCAGGAATATCTGAGCGAGGACGAGCTGACGTGGCTCCAGCGCGGCGTGCTGAACCATGGGATAGACGGGGCTTACGCCGAAGAATATTCGACCGCGCTGGCGAATGCGCTCGAAAACTATCCGGTATTTTTCTGCGAGAGCCTCGCGTATCAGAGCGACAGGGAGAACATGGAAACGTATGTCATCGGCGACGCAGTCTACGGCACGTATCCCGAGAGCTCGATTTCGGCGCGGCTTGAGACGATGAAAAAAATAGTCGATTCCGGCTATCTTGACGGCGACGCACTGGCAGTCGGACAGGCGGTAGTCAACAAGCTTGAAAATCCGGTAAGCTGAGAGGAAGCAATGAAATGCTGAAGAAAATGTCCATCTGCGCTGTGGCGATCGCAATTGTTTTGTCGGCGTCGGCATGCGGGAATACAGGAAATAATAGCGCCGAAGCAGGCGAAGGGGAAAATCAGGACACGACCGCGATGCAGCTCCAGCTTATTGCCGACAATATAGATACCTGGCGCGGAGACGACGACACAGTGATTTACAACTATGCCGTGACCGACCTTGATATGAACGGAAGGCTGGAAATTATTTCATCATCGTGTCAGGGAACAGGGCTTTATACATACACCAGCGTATGGGAAGTTGACGAGGCACTCAACAAGCTTTACCCCGTTGAAAATCCTGTACAGGAGGGAGAGTCGCAGGCGGATATAATTGTAGAATCGACTCCGGTATATTTCAACTCGGACAGCGGAGAGTATAATTATGTTTTCGGCGACGTGACGAGAAACGGAGCGGCGGAATATTACGAAAACCTGCGCGCGATAGCGCTGATAGACGGTGTGCTCTCGCAGAAATATCTCGCGTACAAGACCACGATATACGAGGCACCTGACGTGAAGCCAACGGTGACGTGCACTGCCTCCGACGGTAAGACCATCATAAGCGAGGATGAGTATGAGGCCGCGCCGGAGACCGCGTTTGCGGGGCTTGAAAAGAAAACGGCGGCGTTCGGATGGACGGACGAGGATCTGGAGACGATAAACGCCATGGACGGTGCGGCGCTTTACGACATGCTGAAAAAATCCTATGAAGGATTTTCTATAAAATGACAGAATAAAAACTGCGGCGCGGAATGAAAATTCCGCGCCGCAGTTTTTATTGTTTTTGCACTATATGCACATTTAGGTGGTTGTATGTCATCTCTATGCCGTTATTGTCGAATGCGGTCTTGACGTTTTCCGTCAGCGCGTAACGCGTGTCCCAGTAATCCGCGAACAAAGTCCAGCACAGAAGCGTATAGTTTATGCAGCTGTCCTTATATTCGTCGACGAAGACTATCGGAGTAGGGTCGTCGAGGATTTTGCCGGTCAGGGTGACGGCGGCGAGCATGGCCGCTTTCACGTCACTGGCCGAAGCGTCGTACGACGCGCCGACGGTGATGGATAGGCGTCGTTTTCCGAGCGTCGAGTAGTTTGTGATCTTCGACGATGATAGATCGCTGTTCGGAACCAACACGCGCTGCCCATCCGGAGTATCGAGCTTGGTGTATATGAGGTCTATCTCATACACGGTTCCCGCGACGCTCGAAGCTTCGATATAATCGCCGATGTTGAACGGGTGAGCCGTCAGTATAACGATGCCGCCGGCGAGGTTTGAAAGCATTCCCTGTATCGCGAGAGATATGGCGAGGGACGCGACTGAAAGCAGAGCCACGAGCGACGTGACGGGGATGCCGAGCTTGTCTGCCGCGATGAGAATGGCAAGGAAGAGCAGCAGCAGGCGTATGCCGCCGAGGACAAACTTCTGCATGCGAGGATCCATCTTGGATTTTTTGAACGCGCGCCGCGCGATATGCATCACAATCCTGATGATGATAAGGCATATGACAAAGACTATCAGTGCGAACAGAAGATCATTCAGAGAGATGTTGCCAAAGCCGAGGTATTTGTCCCAAAAATTGGTTATAGTTTCCATATTATTCAATCAATCCGGCATTTATCTGCCACAGCATTTTTTGTATTTCTTTCCGCTTCCGCAGGGGCAGGGGTCGTTGCGCCCAACTTTTATAACCCGGACCGGACCGGATTTTTCTTCGAAGTTGCGGGCTTCGGCGGCGGTGTGGCCGTTGAATTCCCACAGGCGCGCGGAACCCTTGAGGTTGTCTACGAGTATGCCAAAATTGCGAAACTGCATCGCGTCGCTGAATTTGAACCCGAGAGTTTTGAGAGATCTGATGACGGGCTCCATTCCATTCTCACTGTTGAGGAAGCCGAGAATGTTCCTGGTCGCTTCTCCGGCCTTATCCTCGGCTATTTTGAACGTGCGGGCAAGATAGCCGGACATGGCGACGAAAGCGTGGCTGTTTTCACGGAACGAGGAGTCGAGATATTTTCCGACCTCGTCTGCGGAAGGAAGGTAAAACGGATATTTGGATTTCTTCTCGCGAAGGGCATTTATTTCATCGGAGTTTCCGGCGAGGCTCGTATGTATGAGGTCGGAGCCGTCGACCACAAAGGCCTTTCCGTCAAGAGATTTTATGTCTTCGGTTGTTATGCTCCTGCCGTGATGACGGGAGTAGGCCGAGACTATCTGCTCAATGGGAGCGATGCCCCAGAGATTTACCAACGCGGCGCAGTAGGACGCGAGACCGTCGTCGGCCTTGCCGGAAGATTTCTTCGCGGCGGGAGCCTTTTTCACGGGAGCAGCAGCTTTAGCGGCGGGCTTTTCAGCTTTCGCTTCTTTGGCGCCGCTATTTTTGACCGAGGGCTTCTTTTCAGCCGGTTTCTCCGTTTTCGCGGCGGGCTTCTTTTTAGCCGCGGCTTTTTCAGCGGCGGTAACGGCGGCGATCATCTCGTCCTTTTTCATTTTTGAGTAGCCGCTCACGCCGTACTGCCTGCACAGCTCGGCCAGAGCGTCCTTTTTGAGTTTTGCAAGTTCTTCGGCGTTATGCATACTTTAAACCATCCTTTGTAAATATATTGCTATGGTATTGTATCATAGATAAAACCATGATTTAAACCGTGATTTTATACAAATTTGGGAAACGTCAGTCCGACGCGACGAGATAGTAGGTTTTTCCGGCCTCAAGCGCCGAGGCTGCATCGCCGCCATCCTTATTGGAGCAGAGCGTGTATCCGTCGTAATCGAAAAAGTCGGTAAGCAGCGTAGTGCCCGAGGGTACTGAATACTCGCAGCAGACATCGTCGCCGAGCATTACGGTTATCTTTGAATCAGCGCCGTTTATGAGCTTTTCCGCAAAATCTGGAACGTCGAAATCACCGCCGCAGGTGTGGATAAAATCGGCGACCTTGTAGGAATCCTTGCCGCAGACGGCATAGGTAGAGGAAGACAGAACGAGGAGGTTGGACTTGTTGAGAACGATGCGATACGTCATGGAATCGGGCGCAGCGCCGAAGTTTTCATTAATGTAATCGCTCACGTCGTCTGAAGGCGAGGCTGTTGTTTCGATAATATAGTTGTCACCGTCCTCGGAGGCGGAGGTTATGGTCTCGTCTTCGGCGGCGGTGAAAATGAGATTTGAGAGCATATTGGAGATGTCGGAGGCGTATGTCTCGGGAGTCAGAGCGTAAAACCGCGCCTCACCGCTCCCGGCATCGAACACACAATATATGCCGCCTATCTCAAGCTCGGAACCCTCGCCGTTATAGTCGGCGCGGTAGATATAATCATTGTTCTCCGTCGCTTCCATCTGCGCGGTCTGCGAAAACACCACTGAGCCGCCAGAATCGTACTCCGTGTAGTCGACGGAGAGAACGGAATATTTTTCGATAAGCTCCGAGCCGGCGTTGGCGTCGGCGATTTCATCAAGAGTTATATCGTCGGCAGAGCCGGAGGAAGATGAACTTTCGGTGCTCTTGCCGCCGCAGGCGGAGAGAAGCAGCAGCGCGAAAACAAGAAAAATAATAGGAATCCGTTTCATGCGATGCCCTCAGTCTTTCTTTTTTCGAAACAGGTCGAGAAAGGATATTTTCTTTGATTTGGGAGCGTGGTCTATGGACGCATACTCCTTCGACGCGGCTCGGGACGCGGCAAGCACGGCTTCGACGATATCGGCGGGAACCTCGGCGGAATCCTGCTCCTTGTGCACGAGCCATGTGAACATGGCGACGCGCGCGGACGCGGGAATGTCCGGCAGAGCGGAATATATCGCCTCGCGCACGGGGATAAGACGCGCGCGGACGCGCTTCCATTTGCTCTTGAAATCTCCGGCTATTTCAAGCAGCGTCAGGTCCTGCATATAAAACAGTACGAGCATTATGCGCTGATCAAGATCCAGCGGCGATATGATCTTTTCAACAAGCTTTTTTCCCTCGTTTATCGAGGGGAGGACAGACGCGTATTTGACGGGATTAAACGGCGCGCGCTCGTCCTCGAGATCCTGAAGCGTCAGGTCGGAGTCGGTCTCGGCGTCGATAAGCGGAGTAAAAAGGTCGCTGTGGCGGGATGTAAGGCGCTCTATGCACTTGCGCACGGCAAGCGTGTCAACCCAGTTCTGAAGCCCGACGCGCTGGGTTATGACGTCGAGGTTGAGAAACATGGTACGGAACGTCTCACACATGAGAGGCTGAACGTCGGTTTCGTTTTCGGAGAGAGTTGAGATGAGATAGTAGGGGTGCGCCATGCACATCTTTGCTATCGCGTCGGTCTCCGCTGCGTTTCCGCGGCGCGCGCTGTCGAGGATTATACCGAATTGATATTCATCGCTCATATAAAACGCTCCTTTCATTTTTGCAGATGTATATTTATTATTTTACTCCATTTGAGGATTTAGTTCAAGGCAAGGCGAAAGGCGACAAAATGCGCGCCGCGAAATCGTTTCGCGGCGCGTCTTGCCACAGTTTTATCTTATGCCGAGCTCTTCGGACGAAACAGTCGAGATACCGTTGTCGGCGAGCAGGGCTACAAGAGCCTTTTCGTCGCTAACGCGGAAGACCATATAGGCTTTTTCCTCGCCGCGGCCGATGAGCGAGTACATATACTCGATGTCGACGCCGGCTTTAGCCATGAGCTCCAGCACGGCCGCGAGGCCGCCGGGAATGTCCGGAACGGCGACAACGACTATCGGAGTCACAGAGAAGGTGCAGTTTATGCCGCGAAGCGCACGCTTGGCCTTATCAGCGTCGCTTACCAGCATGCGGAGTATCCCGAAGTCCTTTGTGTCTGCGATGGACAGCGCGCGGATATCAACGCCGCCGTCCGAAAGCGCTTTCGTTATAAGCGCGAGCTTGCCGGGCTCATTCTGCACAAATACGGAAAGCTGTTCTGCCATTTTTCGTCGCTCCTTTCAGTCTGTCAGTTTGCGCCTGTCCACAACGCGGACGGCTTTGCCTTCGGAACGCGGTATGAAGCCGGGCTCCATCAGTTTTACGTCGGCGTTTATGCCGAGCAGGGAATGAAGCGCCGCTTCGAGCTTTGCCTCCCTCGCCGACAGGTCCTTGACAGTGTCGGAGAAGATGTCGCTCGTTATTTCGACGCGGACCTCTATCGAATCGGTATTGCCCTCGCGGTCGACGACGATCTGGTAATTGGGAAGATAACCCTGATCAAGAAGCACCGTCTCTATCTGAGACGGGAACACGTTTACGCCGCGAATGATGAGCATATCATCCGTGCGGCCTCTCGGCTTGCTCATTTTGACTAGGGTGCGTCCGCATGAGCATTTTTCGCGGGAGAGAGTGCAGATGTCTCGCGTGCGGTAGCGCAGTATCGGGAATGCTTCCTTGCTTATGCAGGAGAAAACAAGCTCGCCCTGCTGCCCGTCGGGAAGCACTTCCCCGGACTCGGGGTCTATCACTTCGACCATGAAGTGATCCTCGTTTACATGCATCCCGCTCTGTTCCTCGCACTCAAACGCGACGCCCGGGCCGATTATCTCGGTCAGGCCATAGATATCGTATGCCTTAAGCCCGAGCATATCCTCGAGCTGGCGTCGCATCTCGTTGGTCCAGGGCTCGGCGCCGAAGATACCGGCCTTGAGCTTTAAGTCGTCCTTTGTATATTCGCTGTCGCGGACGGCCTCGGCAAGGTGCATGGCGTAGGACGGGGTGCAGCAAAGCATCGTAGCGCCGAGGTCGTGCAGCATCGTTATCTGGCGCTTGGTGTTGCCGGTGGACATGGGTATCGTGGTCGCGCCGATGCGGCGTCCGCCGCCGTCGGCGCCGAGGCCTCCGGTAAACAGCCCGTAGCCATAGGAGACATGCACGACGTCGTTCTCGCCGCCGCCAGCGGCGACGAGGGCGCGGGCGCAGCAGTCGGCCCAGATATCGAGATCCTTTTGCGTATAGCCGACGACTATCTGCTTCCCTGTTGTTCCGCTCGAAGCGTGTATGCGGACGACCTCACTCAGAGGAACGGCGAACATACCGTAGGGGTATGTGTCGCGAAGGTCGCTCTTGTAGGTAAAGGGAAGCTTGTACAGGTCGTCGGCGCTCTTTATGTCTTCGGGAGCGACGCCGGCTTCGTCCATGCGTTTGCGGTAAAGCGGGACGTTATCGTATACGCGCCTGACCGTGGATATAAGACGCTCATTCTGGAGCGCGCATATCTTGTCGCGCGGAGCGGTCTCTATTTCTTTTTGGTAAAATCTGGGCATTGGTCTCTTCCTCAATCCTTATTGTTTCTGCCGAGAGCGAACGCGCGGCGGTTCATTTCCGCAAATTTTTCGGGTACGCTTTCGTCGATGGCGTTATTCCACTCGTCTTCGGTAAAATCAAAATAGTTTGAGAGCCGGCCAAGAAGCACCAGGTTAACGGCTTTGGCGTTTCCGGCCTCCTCTGCGGGAGCAAGCGCGTCGAACGCGTCGACCTTCGCGCCGGAGGCTTTGATCTTTTCAACGAGATTTTCCGGGTAGGATGCGGCTCCGGTTATGACGGGCATGGGATTTATCTTTCTGTCGCTCGTGACGATGAGGCCGCCGTCCTTGAGATACTCGATCCAGCGGGCGGCCTCAAGAAGCTCGAACGAGAGGATAATGTCGGCCTCGCCCTTTTCTATTATCGGAGAAAATATTTTGTCGCCGCAGCGGACGTAGGTGACGACGCTGCCGCCGCGCTGGCTCATTCCGTGGACCTCGGAAACCTTGACGTCGCAGCCGCGAGCGAGGAAAAGTCGGCCGAGCAGCTTGCTCGCAAGAAGAGTGCCCTGGCCTCCCACGCCGACAATCATAATGTTTTTCGTTTCCATCTTCAGACCTCCTCCGGCGCTTTGAGCGCGTCGAATTTACAAAGCTGTTCGCACACGCCGCAGCCGGTGCAGAGCGTTGCGTCCACGACGGGCGAGCCGCCGGAAAGACTTATCGCTGGGCAGCCTATCCTCATACACATTTTGCAGTTTTTGCATTTGGAGGGATCGACATGGAACGCGGGTCCGGTCTTTACATATTTAAGAAGTACGCATGGGCGGCGCGAGATGATGACCGACGGCTCCTTTGCCGCGAGTTCCTCCTTAACGACGCGCTCGCACTGCTCGAGGTCATAGGGGTCTACGACGCGCGTGCGGCGGATGCCTACCGCGTGACAGAAAGCTTCGAGGTCGACCTTTGAAGCGACGTCGCCTTTGAGCGTGTAGCCGCTTATGGGGTTTTGCTGGTGTCCGGTCATGCCGGTTATAGAATTGTCGAGAATGACGACCGTGCTGTTTGAGGCGTTGTAGGCTATATTCACGAGCCCGGTCATTCCGGAATGCATGAATGTCGAGTCGCCTATGACGGCGACGGTGCTTCCGTCGCTTGCCCCGGCATTTGCCATATTGAACCCGTGAAGCCCGGAGACGGACGCGCCCATGCATACCGTGCTGTCTATCGCGCTCAGCGGGGCAGAGGCTCCGAGCGTGTAGCAGCCGATGTCGCCGATGACGGTCAGTCTGAGCTTGGAGAGCACGTAAAACATTCCGCGGTGCGGGCAGCCGGCGCAGAGCACCGGGGGACGGAGCGGTATGTTCTCGCCGAGGGCTGCGAAAGGCTTCGGAGGGAAGCCGAGCCTGTCGGCGACGATGGCCTGAGACAGCTCGCCTATGCAGGGGAACAGCTCCTTGCCGACCACGTCCACGCCGATGTTGCGGCAGTGCTCCTCGATGAAGCCGTCAAGCTCCTCGACGACGATGGTTTTATCAACGCTCTTTGCAAAATCGCGGATAAGCTTTACCGGCAGGGGATTGACCATGCCGAGCTTCAGAACAGGGTACCTGTCGCCGCAGACTTCCTTGACGTACTGGTAGCTCGTCCCGGCGGTGATTATGCCAATGCTTTTGTCGCTTCCGGCTTCGATCCTGTTACAGGGCGCGCTTTCGGCGTACTGGACAAGAGCCGCCGTGCGCGCCTCGACGACCGGGTGGCGCTTTATCGCGTTGCCGGGGACCATTATGTATTTTGCGCCGTTTTTGGCGTAGGGTTTCGGTTCGGCCGCCCGGCGCTCGCCGAGTTCGACCACGCTCTGAGCGTGGGATATGCGCGTGCACATCTTGAGGATTACGGGGGAGTCGAACGTTTCGGAGAGAGTGTAGGCGAGAATCGCAAAATCCTTGGCTTCCTGCGAGTCGGAGGGCTCAAGCATCGGCAGCTTCGCCGCCTTGGCGTAATGGCGGGAATCCTGCTCGTTCTGAGAGCTATGCATTCCCGGGTCGTCGGCTACGCCTATGACCATACCGCCGTTTACGCCGGTGTAGGAGAGTGTGAACAGCGGGTCGGCCGCGACGTTGAGCCCGACGTGCTTCATGCCGCAGAAGCTGCGCTTTCCGGCAAGAGACGCGCCGCCGGCGGTTTCCATGGCAACCTTTTCGTTCGGAGCCCACTCGGCATATATCTCATCATATTTTGCGGCGAATTCGGTTATTTCGGTGCTTGGGGTGCCGGGATAGCTTGAGACCAGAGCGCATCCGGCCTCGTAAAGACCTCTTGCGACGGCTTCGTTTCCAAGCATTAGCGTTTTCATGACAATTCCTCCTTAAGATTGCGGAGACAATATTTCTGGATTTTATTTCAGCGCTCGGTTTCGGCCTCGACAAGGCTGCCGGTCGAATACTTTTTGCGTAGAACGGGTTTTTCTATCTTGCCGGTGGGGTTGCGCGGCACGCTGTCGAAAATTATGCGGCGCGGGCGCTTGTAGCGCGGAAGCTCTTCGCAAAACGCATTGAGCTCGTCCTCCGAGCATTCGCATCCGTCCTTGAGCTCGACTATCGCGGCGGCTATCTCGCCGAGGCGTTCGTCTGGCATTCCGATGACGGCGACGTCCTTTATCTTGTCGTTTCTACGGAGAAAATCCTCTATCTGCACGGGATAGAGATTTTCGCCGCCGGAGATGATGACGTCCTTTTTCCTGTCGACGAGATAGATGAATCCGTCCTCGTCGAACTTTGCCATGTCGCCGGTATAAAGCCAGCCGTCCTTCAGGACCTCGGCCGTGGCTTCGGGATTTTTATAATAGCCAAGCATGACGCTCGGGCCGTTCACGATAAGCTCTCCCACGACGCCGTCGGCGACGTCCGCGCCGGTTTCGTCTACAACTCGGGCTTTCCAGTCGTAGCCGGCTTTCCCGATAGCGCCTATCTTGTCTTCGTTTTCAACGCCGAGATGGACGCAGCCGGGGCCTAGGGATTCGGAAAGGCCGTAGTTCGTGTCGTATTGGTGATTTGGAAACAGCTTTTTCCAGCGGTGTATCAGGCTCGCCGGAACGGGCTGCGCGCCGATGTGCATCAGCCGCCATTTGTCGAGGTAGTAGCTGCCGAGGTCTATTTTTCCGCTGTCCGCCGCGTCAAGCAGATCCTGAGCCCAGGGGACGAGCAGCCAGACGATGGAACATTTCTCTTCCGTAACGGCGCGCAGTATCCACTCGGGCTTTACGCCGCGGAGCAGCACGGCGCGGCTGCCGGAAATGAGGCTTCCGAACCAGTGCATCTTGGCTCCGGTATGGTAAAGCGGAGGTATGCAGAGAAATACGTCGTCGCGCGTCTGGCCGTGGTGCTTCTGTTCGCAGATGCAGGCGGAGATAAGCGCCCTGTGATTATGTAGTATGGCCTTCGGAAAGCCGGTGGTGCCGGAGGAAAAGTAAATGGCGGCGCAGTCGTTTTCGTCAATGCTCACGGGGGGCGCCTCCCAGGAGCAGTAATTCACGAGCGTGTTGTAGGACTCGGCGAACGCCGGAGGCTCCCCGCCCACGAAAAACATCATGCGGACGGCCGGTATGCGCGGAAGAATGGGCTCGATTCGGCTTATGAACTCGGGGCCGAACACAAGTATCTCGACGTCGGCGAGACCGAGGCAGTACTCTATTTCATCGCCCGAATAGCGAAAGTTGAGCGGTACGACGACACATCCGGCTTTCAGCACGCCGAAATATACCGGAAGCCACTCAAGGCAGTTCATCATAAGTATGCCGACCTTTGTGCCGCGCTTTACGCCGCGGCTCAGAAGAAGATTAGCAAAGCGGTCGGCGTTTTTATCAAAAATGCTCCAGGTAATCTCACGCCTGTACGGAGCGCCCTCGGACGCGTTTTCGATAAGGCTCATCTCGCGCCAGGTGACGGCCATATCGCGTTCCTCCGAGGGGTTTATCTCAACAAGCGCGGTTTCGGAGCCGTAGAGCCTCGCATTGCGCTCAAGCAGATCGGTTATGATCATGACGTTCCTCAATTCATAAATTATTGCATCGTCCGCTTCCGTGACAAGAAGCGGACGCAAAAACATTGAAAACACTTTATCACGTTTGTGTGCTAAAGTCAATGCAATATATAAATGAAAAGGGAGAGGGGGACTTACTTCGTTTCGGCGTAGCCGTTAACTGACATATGAGCCACGGCGGTGCCGAGCTCGTCCGTTATTTCTACGATGTAGAGCGAGGTCTTGTGTCCCGCCCTGAAGCATCGGGCTTCGGCGAAAAGCGTTTTGCCCCTGGCGGGGGAGAGAAAGCTTATCTCGTTATGCAGCGACACGGTCACACGGCCATCGTTTTCACAGCCATTGGCGGCTACGGCAAAGGCAAAATCCGCAAGTGTGAATATAGCTCCGCCCATAACGGCGTCGTTGGAGTTGAGATGGTCGCGGCGCAGGGCGAGCGAGCAGACGGCGCGTCCGCTTTCGGCGGACACGATGACCGCGCCCGTCGTGTCGGTAGCAAAACGGTCGTTTTTGAAGCGTTCTTTTATTTCGTCGAGATTCGGCATGGAAAGTTACCTCTTATATAGAACAAATTTTTACAAGTATAGCACGTTACGCCCTTCGCCGCAACGCGCGGAATCCGACGCCATGCATCAGATATCATCGCCGGCGGCTGCTGGTTACGTCAACGCATCTCCTGATATATTTAGTCGCAAAGCGTCTGAATCAGAACAAGCTTAATTTTTATATGTGATTTTTTCGCGGATATATTAACTCCGGCGCGGAAGAAAGTGAAGTTTGAATTTTTTACCGTATAGCCAAACAAATCCTGCTAATACTAACTTTGTCAGAAAAAATCGGCAGGAGGAATGATCGATGAAAGCGACGGGAATCGTTCGCCGCATTGACGATCTCGGCAGGGTGGTCATCCCGAAAGAGATACGCCGCACGATGCGTATAAGAGAGGGAGACCCTTTGGAAATTTACACCAGCAAGGACGGCGAGGTCATATTCAAGAAATACTCGCTGATGGGAGACCTTGAAGACCTTGCGGAGCAATTCTGTGAGGCGCTCTCGAAAAACGCGGGACTCGCGGCAGCCATATGCGACCGGGATTCGGTCATCGCCGTGTCGGGCGGTGGAAAACGCGAGCTGATAGAAAAGCGTATAAGTCCCGATATCGAAAAACTGCTAGAGGACAGGAAGACCTATACCCACGCGAAGAATGAAAGATGCGTCTTCGTAACCGACGGAAACGATAAATATTTTGCGCTCATAGCCGTGCCTGTACTCACAGAGGGCGACGTGATGGGCTGCGTTTTGTTTATTGCAGACAGCGAAGAGCAGCGCGCTGGGGAGACGGAGATAAAGCTTGCCCAGACTGCGGCCGCCTTCCTCGGAAAGCACATGGAGAGTTAAGGAGCCTTTCAAAAGACCGGCAAAGAACATTCGGTTCTCAGCCGGTCTTTCATTTTACAAGGATGGACAAATGGCGAGCATATGTATGCGGAGAGACAAAGAATAAGGGCGCTGCATCTGGCAGATGCAGCGCCCATGTTTTTTATCAGCGCCCGCCGCCACCGCCGAAGCCGCCTCCGCCGAAGCCGCCTCCGCCGAAGCCACCTCCGCCGAAGCCGCCTCCGCCGAAACCGCCGCGACCGAAGCCGCCCCCGAAGGAGCCGCCGCCGAAGCCACCGCGACCGCCGCCGCCCCCAAAGGAACCGCCGCCGAAGCCGCCGCGACCAGCGCCGCCTCCAAAGGAGCCACCGCCGAAACCGCCGCCGCCGAAGCCACCGGGACCTCTAGGCCCTCTCGGAGGACGCGGAGGACGCGGTGGATGGGGTCTGCCCCAGAATATCGGGTAATAAATAACCGTCGGGATGCCCATGCCGGGCTGCATATAGCGCCGACGATAGGACGAATATCGTATGTAATCCGCTATGATCCAGATAATAAAGATTAGTACGAGCAGAAACACGACTCCGGCAACGATAGCGCCGACAGAGGGCTCGGATATCATACCCTGGGACTCCGTATAATAATTGCCGGAGAGCGAGGAATATGTGGAAGCGGTCGCCGGGATATAGTCCTCGCGTAAGGTCACATCATAGTAACTCGCAAAATAATCGCACAGCGCGTCAAAGGTGGACAACACTGCCGAATCATAATCCTTGGCGACAAAATCGTCCTCCATATATGCGGTGAGTATGCTGTTGAGCGAGTTGCCGACGCCGGTTAAGCCGCTGCCCCAGCCCATGTAATAATCACCGCCGGGCTGGCCGTTGTAATAGTTGTCCAGCGCGAGCAATATCAGTACGCCGTTATTGCGCTGCGAAGAACCGACGCCGAGGCGGTTGAACTCGCTTTCGGTATAGTCGGCAATGTCGGTATCTCCGGTCGAATCTATGACCTCGACGGCTATCTGCGCCCCGGTCTGTGCAAACAAGGAAGCGTTCATCGCATCAATATGCTCCTTTGTGGCGTCGGACAGGACATTCTCGCTGTCAAGAGTGTAGGTATAGCTGCCGACAACCGACGTCGAGGGCGACACGCTGTCGTCGATGACCGGCTTTTTTGCCTGGCCTATGGCAACGGACGCGGCTATGGCTGCTATGAGTACAACGACGGCAGTACCGCGTTTAAGAAATAAATTCATATCTTTGCACCTCGAGCGGATGATTTTGATATACAGAGGATGGCAGGCAGCGCAAAAAGATTTTACACCGATTTGCCGGCCTGCACTGACGCAAATTCATACGGGAAAAACGCTGCCGCCGCTTTCGGCGGCAGCGCAAAGGCGTCTTCGATAATCAGTTATGCAGCTCCATGAGCTTCTGCTTGAGCTCTCCCTCTATGCGACCAAGCTCGGCTTCCGCAGCCTTGCGCTTTGCCGCGCCGTTGCGCTGTATCTCCAGGACCTCGTCGAGAGTGGATATGAGCTGCTGGTTAGTGTGCTGAAGCGTCTCGATGTCGACGACGCTGCGCTCGGCTTCCTTGGCGGTGGCGATGGTGCCGGTCTTAAGCATATCGGCGTTCTTCTTGAGCAGGGCGTTCGTCGTTTCGGTGACGGCGCGCTGAGCCTCCGTAGCCTGGCGTGAATGCTCAAGGCCGAGGGAGAGAACCATCTGGCTCTTCCAGAGCGGAATGGTGTTGACCAGCGAGGACTGTATTTTTTCCACCATCTGGGTGTCGTTGTTCTGGAGCAGGCGTATCTGCGGGCCCATCTGCACGGAAACTATGCGCGTGAGCTCAAGGTCGTGCAGCTTCTTTTCAAATCTGTCGCACATCTGAACCATGTCGTTGTATTTTTGCGCGTCCTCTGAGGAGCCGCTCTCCGCCGCGGTATTGCGCATCTGCTCAAGGTCGTTCGCGCGGACGTCAATCAGACGCTTTTTGCCGGCGATGATATACATGGTGAGCTCTTTGTAATATTTGAGGTTCAGTTCGTACATCTGGTCGAACATAGCGATATCCTTCATCAGCGTTATCTGATGATTTTCAAGGCTCTGGGATATCCTGTCGACGTTCGTCTCGACCTTGCTGTACTGAGCCTTCATCATTTCGATCTTGTTGCCGCCCTTTTTGAAAAGACCGGCTAAGCCGCCTTTTTTATCGTCCTCACCGAAGCCGCGAAGCTCCGCGACAAGGGAGGACAGATCCTTGCCTACCTCGCCGAGGTCCTTGTTGCGGACCGAGGAAAGGGCGCTCTCGGAAAACGAGGAGACGCTCTTCTGCGCGGAGGAGCCGTACTGAAGGACGAGGTTGGTGTCCGAGATATCTATCTTTTTCGAGAACTCCTCGACCTGTTTCTTTTCATCGTCGTTGAGGAGCTTCTCGTCGACGTCGACGGGGGTGATCTCCTTAGCGGCCGATGGCGCGGCGGGAGCGGCGGAGGGGTTGAGCGTAAGAGAGGGCGCGGCCTGTGCCGCGGCGGATTCCTCGGTAGGGTCGAGGGTGAGTTTGGGCATATCTGACATGGATATCGTCCTTTCGTATCGGTTATATTTTTGTTTTTACAGGCTTGATTACGGCTCGGTCTTCATGCCGCCCTGAGTTTCGGAGGCGTGCATCTGCGTGCCGGAAAAGCCCTCGCGCGCCATCATGGTCTCGAGCACGGTGATGTCAGACGATATGTCGAGCGCGTCCGAGCCGAACAGCGCGTCGAGCTGTTTGTCGAACGCTGTGCAGACAGTGGACATCATGTCTTCAATCTTTTTCATCGTTGAGTCGATATTCTCGCCGCTGACACCCTGAGAGGCCATGCGGTCGTAAGAATTGAGGAGTTTGAGCGTGGTCGGGAGATAGTAGCTCATGAACTTGCGCGCCTGTGGCAGCTTTTCGGGGCGAAGCTTTATCTGGTCAAATATTTTCTGCGCGACCTGTTCAAGGTGTACGATGTCGGCGCTTATCTTTTCGTCCTTGATATTATCGTCGAGACGCTTCATCTCGGATATGGCGAGGGCGCCGTCCTTTATCATTTTGTCGAGTTCTTCGTTGCCGGTGGACTTTTCTTCGGCAGGTTTGGCCGCCGTTGCAGCGGGTTTGGTTTTTACAGCGGTTTTACACAGCGCGGCGGCTATCGCGAACACAACGAGCGAAGCAACGATAACAATTGCGAAATGCGAGGGACTATAGAGCGGGAAAAGCAGCGCGTAAGCTATCCAGACGACCGCCGCGGCGTAAAACGGGGCGACGCTCCTGCGGGAAGCAGACGTCATAATATCGCCTCCTGATTGGTTTAGAATACCTCTATAATATTTTTATTATACAGCGGCCGGCTGACACGGTCAAGAAAATGTGAGGCGAGAGAGCGCGAAAAAGCAGGCCGCCGGGAAATACACGGCGGCCTGCGGAATATGACTATTACTTACACCTGGCGAGGAGGTCGTTCCATTTTTTGTCGATCCAGTCCTGGGTCTCCTGGATCATCCACTCGCTTCCGGGTTTGAGCATATGGGCGAAGCGGCCCTGGGTTTTAAGATATTCCTCGACGGGGAGTTTTTCCTTCGGCTCGTAGGTGAGACGGTACTCGCCCTCGACCACCTCGAAGAGCGGCCAAACGCAGGTATCTATCGCGAGCTTTATTATCTGCGCCATATCCTCGGTCGGATAGCGCCAGCCGCGTGGGCAAGGAGACAGAACGTTAAGGAACGCGGGGCCGTGGGTATAGATGGCCTTGTGCGACTTTTCGTGGATATCGCGGCAGTTGCCGACGGGCGCGGTCTGGGCGACGTAGGGTATGTCGTGCGCGACCATTATCTCGGTCAGATCTTTCTTGTTCTGCTTTTTGCCGCAACTCTCGGTTCCGATGGGCGTGGTCGTCGCGTCGGCAAAGCGGGGAGTGGCGGACGAGCGCTGGATGCCGGTGTTCATATACGCTTCGTTATCGTAACAGACGTAGACCATGTCGTGGCCGCGCTCCATCGCGCCGGACAGGGACTGAAGGCCAATGTCATAGGTACCGCCGTCGCCGCCGAAAACAATAAATTTGAAGTCGTCTTCGGTCTTGCCTTTTTTCTTCATGAGCCGGTAAGCAGCCTCCACGCCGCCGCAGGTTGCCGCGGCGTTTTCAAACGCGCAGTGGATATAGCTGTCGGTCCACGCGGTGTAAGGGTACATGAACGACGAGACTTCAAGGCAGCCGGTGGCATTTGCCACAACGGCCTTTGTATCGGGGTCGAGAGCGCGCATGACCGCGCGCACGGTAACGCCGCAGCCGCAGCCGGCGCAGAGCCTGTGACCGCCGACAAAGCGCTCGGGTTTGCTCATTTCCTGTTTGAGATTATAGGGCATGGGTTTATTCCTCCCTCTGGCCGATGTGGCGGTAGACCGGGGTCGGGTCCCCGGATTTTACAACTTTATCGAGCTCGTCAAAAACCTTGCGGCAGTCGGTGGTCGCGAAGTCGCGGCCGCCGAGACCATAGACGAAATTGACGGCGAGCGGACGCTCCTTAAGGTCGTACAGAGCTGAGCGGGTCTCCGCGAACAGCGGCCCGCCGGCCGATGAAAAGCTCTCTGCCTTGTCCATGACGGCGACTGCTTTGGCCTTTGAAAGCGCCTTAGCGAGCTCTGCGAACGGGAACGGACGGAACACGCGCAGCTTGACCATGCCGACTTTCCTGCCCTCGGCGCGCATGGCGTCTATGCAGGCGCGGGCGGTGCCGGCGGAGGAGCCGATGAGAAGTATCGCGGTCTCGGCATCGTCCATCATATATTCCTCGAAAAAGCCGTAGGCGCGGCCGGTCATTTCGCCGAAGCGCCGTCCGACGTCGAGGATGACGGCCTTGGCGTTTTGCATGGCGTGAGCCTGAGCCATCTTGGCTTCCATATAATAGGCGGAGATGCCGTATGGGCCGACGGCGAGCGGGTTCTCATGTTTCAAAAGATAATTTTCCGGCTCGTACTCGCCGACGAATTCCTTTACCTTTTCATCCTCGACAAGATCGATATTCTCGACACTGTGAGAGGTGATGAAGCCGTCCTGACAGATCATGACGGGCAGGCGCACGGCCGGGTTTTCGCCGATTGGCATTGCCTGGAGAAAATTGTCGTAGGCTTCCTGATTGTTCTCGGCGTATATCTGTATCCATCCCGTGTCGCGGGCGCCCATTGAATCGGAATGGTCGTTGTTGATATTGATGGGGCCGCTCAGCGCGCGGTTGACGCAGGCGAGGGTTATCGGAAGACGGTCGGACGCGGCGACATTGAGCAGTTCCCACATGTACGCGAGGCCGCAGGACGATGTGGCGGTAATGGCCCGGCATCCGGCGGCCTGAGCTCCGATGCAGCACGACATGGAGCTGTGCTCCGACTCAACTGTTACATACTCGGTATCTACCTTGCCGTCGGCCACGTACTTTGCAAAATACTGGGGTATCTCGGTCGAGGGGGTTATTGGGAAAGCGCCCATGACGTCGGGATTTATCTGCATCATGGCGTAGGCTACCGCCTCGTTGCCGGAAAGACGTTCTCGGATGGACATTTTACCGCTCCTCCTTTCCGAATTCGATGGCCTTGAAGGGGCAGACCTTGAAGCAGATGCCGCAGCCCTTGCAGTGGTCATAATCAAAATCAAGGCGTTTGCCGCCGCGGACGGGTATCGCGCCGTCCGGACAATAGGGCGCGCAGAGCACGCACTGGCGGCACACGTCGGTCTTCCAAACGGGCGTGACCGTACGCCACTCGCCGGTGTTGGTGAGATAGGCGGTGCCGGGCTCGTATATTTCGCAGCCGGGGGTCATTTCCTGCCACGGAGTCTGTTCGTTGATATCCTTTGCGCTTTTCATCCTGCCTGCACCTCCTGCATGGACTGTCTCAGAGCCACAAGGTTTCCTGTGACGACCTGCGGCCTGCTGGCAAATTTGTGGCGGAGCGAAGACTCCATATCGGAAATGAATCGCTCTGACTCGACGACTCCGGAGACCTTTACGACCGCCGCGAGCATCGGGGTGTTGGGTATGTTGCGGCCGAGATATTCCTCGGATATTCTGCGGGCGTCGATGGTATAGACCTTGCCCTTGTACCCGCCGAGCAGCGGACGTATCTCGGAGGGAGCTTTCGGCGTGTTGACGATTATGCCGCCGTTTTCCGAAAGGCCGGCCGTCACGTCCACGGATTCCAGCAGCGTCTCATCCACTACGACGACGTAGTCGGGGTGGTATATATAAGAATGTATCGGGCAGCGCTTGTCGGATATTCGGTTGTAAGCCGTTATCGGTGCGCCCATGCGCTCCGGGCCGTACTCGGGAAAGCCCTGAACGTATTTTCCGGAGGAAAACGCCGCGTCTGCAAGCAGCAGACACGCGGTCTTCGCGCCCTGGCCGCCGCGGCCGTGCCAGCGGATCTCAACAGGTTTTGACATAGTATACATACCCCTTTCGGCAGCATTTTTGCAGTAATTTTATTGTAATATTGCAGGATTGTGGGCAAAACGACAAAAAGGCTGTTGTCCCCGTAAAGGGACAACAGCCTATAATGCTATTGCGAACCACCCGATACAGCGTACAAACATACGTGTTCCCTTTAACGGAGGAAAACCGGCGAGACCTACTGAAAAAAATTCGGTCTGCGGCTCGGAAGTGATTTTCGGACGCGGCTTAATCGCACGGGGCTTTCACTGTCTCCCGCTCGCTATGGCTTTCGGCGCTGCGCTTACTCTCTTCGTCATCGTCTTTTATTTTATTGGTGCTACTATAACAAAATTTCGCTGCATGCACAACGGTCATATTTCACAAAAATGTTGACGCATTATGCATGTTTCGTTGAAAAATATATACGGATAAGGACAGCTATTCCTCTTTGTTGCTGCCGCGTATGAGCTCGGGCGCAAGCCAGTCGCTTCCGGGGCGGCAGAGCAGCCGCGCGTCGAGGTACGCCATGGGCAATGTGAGTATCGTATGGCCGAGGTAGTTGCCGCTCTCGGTCTTTTCGACCAGCAGCGCAACGTCCGCGCGGTCATCGCTGTCGAGGCAAAGGGGTATCATCAGGCTCAGCATATTGTAAGCCGGATAGTAGATGGGCACGGCGGTCTTGTAATCCCAGCGGATACGCTTCGTAGCCTTTTCGATTGCGCGCTTGAAGTCGCTCCTTATACGCTCCGACAAAAACGCATTGTCGGTCGTTTCGCAGAAATCGGCGAGAGCGCGCATCGTGCGGTTGTATCCGGGCGAGCCATAGCGCTGTTTTTCAGCCTTGTCGATAAGGGCAACGGCCTCACTGTAGCGGTTGCAGGCGTCGCGAAGGTAGGAAAGAGGTATGCGGCCGATGTTGTCTGTGAGTATATGGTCGTAATTCACGGCCATGCGGCAGCGCGTGTCGTAGAGCAGGTCGGAGACCTCGGTTATATAGCTCGCAGGCTGAGGCGGTTCGGCAAAATAAGTCGTTATCAGCTGACCGTCTCCGCGCCCGCCCTCGGTGCAGAAGCTGCTGAATTTCCAGAGTGCGCCGCCCTCGTCGGTGTTTTTTCTAAAGCATACGTGGATGTCCTCGTAGTGCAGCGTTAGCAGTCCGGTGTTGAAGGCGGCAAAGCCGCGCTCTTCGCTTATGAGCACCTTTTCCTCGTGCTTAAGACGAAGGAAGGTGTATTTGAGATATTGTTTTAATATATAGTGTTTTTTTTGCTTCGAGTCGGAAAAGTCCCACTGCTCCGGCAGAGCGAGCTCGGCAAGGGTGCGAAGGCCGTCGGTCCAGCCGCACATGTCGGCAAATTCCTCAAGCGCATCGCCGGGATTGGATCGGGGCGCGGAGGGCGTGGCATCCGGAGCCTTTGGCGAGACGTCCTCGTTGACATCGCCCTCGTAGATGCGGGTCAGAGCCCAGGGACGACTGTCGCCACGACGGGTGTTGGGCGCGAAAAACACGGAAAGCTCCCTGCCGCCGCCGGTCTTGAGACCGGTCTTAAAATGGCAGGAATCTTTTTCCTCGCATATCGCGCCGGAATCCTTTGCGGACCGGTAGGCGCGGTTAAGGACCTCAAGAATAGGTTCGGAACCCTTTGACGAGGAGTCGAGTTTTTGCTCGAGCACCTCAAGGGTGGCACCGGGGAGATATGCGAAAGCGCGTATCTCTCCGGGCAGCTTTGCCTGCGCCGACGCTTTGTCTTTTTGATTTTTAAGCGTCATCTGCCAGAAAGGATTGCCGTCGTCGTTGAGCGCCTGCTCAAACGAAACGTACTCGGGCATATCCTCAAGCATCTTGTTCAGTCCCCTGTAACCGAGCGCTTTAGCATGGTATCCGTGTCCCGCAAGACAGTTCCCGGCCTGCGCCACGAGAAAGGGCGAGTCCGTGCCGAACGTCGAAGCGAGCAAATCGTAGATATCGCGCTTCTGTGTAGGGTCAAGCATATTAAATTCTCCTAAAATTTTACTTTATTTTTCTTCAGATGAACGAGAGACAGCATACCTGTTTCGGCGTGTCCTTCGTCAGAATAATCGCGTTGCTCTCCGGGCTGTGGATAAGGTTTTTATCGACGCAGGAGAGAAACGGGGCTATGCCGCTTGTTTCGGGATAGCCATATTTTCCAAATGAATAGTGCATCGGTATCACGACGCGCGCCGAAAGTGCGTCCGCGACTGCCGCGGCCGTCTTACCGTCTATCGTGTAGTATCCGCCGACGGGAACCATGACGGCGTCGCACGCTCCGATATCTTTTTTCTGGGCTTCGGTGAGCGCTGCGCCTAGGTCGCCGAGATGGACGACCGTCTGTCCCTCCGCGGAAAGCACGTAGATGGAGTTTTTGCCGCGCTTCCGGCCTCCGCAGTCGTCGTGCGCGGACATGACCGCGCGTATCGAAAACGGATTCTCTTTTTCAGGCAGTATGGTAACGGCAGACACATTGTTGTGGTCGCTGTGGTCGTGTGTCGTAAGCACCTTGTGCGCCGAAATATGAAGCGGCGGGTAGCCGATGGAATCGCCGTAGGGATCTATCGCAACGCGGTAGCCGCCGGATTCGACCACAAAGCACGAGTGCCCGTACCATGTTATTTTCACTGGGGTTGTCCTCCTTTCCATTAATATGTAACTATTATAACAGCAAAGGTTAAGAAAGCAAGGAGCAAAAGGACGAAAACAAGGTCGACCGATAAGCTGAACGGACGAAAAATGCGCTTATTGTCTAAAAAAGGCAAATACATAAAAATTTTCAAAACATACTTGACAAAACCACTTTAGCATGCTAAACTACATCCATAAACCGTTGAGAAAGAGTAAGTAAGCTTTGTTGGACGCTTCAGAGAGCTGCAGGCTGGTGAGATGCGGCGCGAAAGGCGGAGCCGAATGGACTTTCGAGGGCAAGCCGAATATTGAGTAGGCAAGACGGAGATGGCGCTCCGTTACGAAATGCCGGTATGTATCTGCATACGTCAAGTGGGCGCGAAAGCGTCAAGCCGGGTGGCACCGCAGGAGATTTACCGCTCCTGTCCCTGCAAAGAAATTTTGTGGGGACAGAGGCGGTTTTTATTTTGCCCGTCCCCGAAAGGAAGTCTTTTTGATGAGCGAGAACAAAATACCTTACAAGATTTATTTGTCCGAGGACGAGATTCCCAAAACCTGGTACAACGTGCGCGCCTATATGAAAAACAAGCCCGCGCCGCTGCTGAATCCGGGGACGATGCAGCCCATGACCGCCGAGGAGCTCGGCGGGGTGTTCTGCGAGGATCTAGTGAAGCAGGAGCTAAACAACGATGACTGCGAGATACCGATCCCGCAGGAGATACGCGATTTTTACAAGATGTATCGCCCGTCGCCGCTCGTCCGCGCCTACTGCCTTGAGGAAAAACTACAGACTCCGGCGAAGATATACTATAAATTCGAGGGCAACAACACAAGCGGAAGCCACAAGCTCAACTCCGCCATCGCCCAGGCTTATTACGCGAAAAAGCAGGGACTCAAGGGCGTTACGACCGAGACGGGCGCCGGCCAGTGGGGCACCGCACTTTCTATGGCCTGCGCGTATTTAGGGCTGGACTGCAAGGTCTACATGGTCAAGGTGAGCTACGAGCAAAAACCTTTCCGCCGCGAGGTCATGCGCACCTACGGCGCGGCGGTCACGCCGTCGCCGTCCGATACGACGAACGTCGGACGCAAGATACTTGCCGAGCATCCGAATACCACCGGCTCCCTCGGCTGTGCAATTTCCGAGGCTGTTGAGGTGGCCGTTTCGAATCCCGGCTACCGCTATGTTCTCGGCTCCGTGCTCAATCAGGTGCTGCTGCACCAGAGCGTCATCGGCCTCGAGACGAAGACCGCTCTTGACAAGTACGGCATCAAGCCCGACGTCATTATCGGCTGCGCCGGAGGCGGCTCGAACCTCGGAGGACTTATTTCCCCGTTCATGGGCGAGAAACTGCGCGGCGAGGCCGATTATCGCATCATCGCCGTCGAGCCCGCATCCTGCCCGAGCTTCACGCGCGGCAAATTTGCCTACGATTTCTGCGACACCGGACTGGTCTGCCCGCTCGCGAAGATGTACACCCTCGGCTCCGGCTTCATCCCGTCGGCCAACCACGCGGGAGGCCTGCGCTATCACGGCATGAGCCCGATACTGTCCCAGCTCTACGACGATGGGCTCATGGAAGCAGTCAGCGTCGAGCAGACAAAGGTATTCGAGGCGGCGGAGTATTTCGCACGCATAGAAGGCATACTGCCGGCACCCGAGAGCAGCCACGCCATCCGCGTCGCAATCGACGAGGCCGTGAAGTGCCGCGAGACCGGCAAGGAGGAGACGATAGTCTTCGGCCTGACCGGGACCGGATATTTTGATCTCGTTGCCTACGAGCAGTTCAACAACGGCACGATGACCGACCACATTCCGACAGACGCCGAGATTGCCAACGGGCTCGCGGGACTGCCGAAGCAGTCGTAATCCTTTTTGAATTTTTTAAGCCGCAGGGCGTAAGGCTGCACGCCTCCGACCTGCACCGGGCGATGTTCTGTACACGCAGAACGCTGCCGAAGAGGCGCAAGAGAGAGGGAAATTTCGATTTCCCCCTCTCTTTATTTTTTACCTGAAACGACATACGGGGGCGCCCGTTTCCTCCCTTGGAATGCTTCGCGGTAGCGGAATTCTCTTATTCAAGGCCATGCCGAGGCATATTGTTCAAAATGCCTGTTTACTTTATTACGGTAGCATGATAATATATTAAACAAATTTACCGCGCGTGGGATGGAAGCCCCGCGGGAAAGGATGAAAAGAAAATGAAAAAATTGTTTGCACTGGCGCTCGCCTGCGCCATGACGCTCTCGCTTGTATCCTGCGGGAGCAGCAGTTCGACGCCGTCCGGCAGCGGAACGTCCTCTGACGCGGCACGCACCCAACTCATCGTCGGCTTCGACGCCGAATATCCCCCCTACGGCTACATGGACGACAGCGGAAACTACGTCGGTTTCGACCTCGACCTTGCCGCGGAGGTCTGCGACCGCAACAGCTGGGAGCTTGTGCTTCAGCCAATAGACTGGAATTCAAAGGATATGGAGCTCAGTTCCGGCGCTATCGACTGCATCTGGAGCGGTTTCACCATCCAGGGGCGCGAGGACGACTACGCCTGGACCGACCCGTATGTTGACAACTCCATCGTCATCGTCGTGCGCAGTGATTCCGGCATTGAGACCAAGGATGATCTCGCCGGCAAGATAGTATGCACGCAGGCCGACTCCTCGGCGCTCTCCGCTCTGACGAGCGAGGAGGACAACGACGAGAACCTCGCCCTTGCCGCGACTTTCAAGGACCTTCAGCAGGTCGCCGACTACAACACCGCATTCATGGACCTTGAAAGCGGCATGGTCGACGCTATCGCTGTCGACATTGGCGTAGCGCAGTACCAGATAACCTCACGCGGCGACAAGTTCAAGATGCTCGACGAGCCCATTTCCACCGAGCAGTACGGCGTGGGCTTCCGCCTGACCGACACCGACCTTCGCGACACCGTCAACTCGACCTTGCTTGATATGGCGAAGGACGGAACCGTCGACAAGATAGCCGCGAATTACGCGGATTACAACCTGCCCGAGATGGTCTGCCTCGGAAAATAAAAATTTTTCGGCTGCGCATGGACGGCGGGAGTAATCCCTCCGGCGAAACGGCGCGATTTTGAAGGGATGGCGGAGAGATGACGCTTCTTGTCATAATACAACAGCTTTTGTCTGGGTTCGGAGCGACGCTGCTCATATTTACCCTGACGCTGGTGTTCTCACTGCCGCTCGGACTTGTGGTAGCGTTTGGGCGTATGTCGCGCATAAAGCCGCTGAGTTTAATCACCAAGCTCTACATATCAATAATGCGCGGAACGCCGCTTATGCTCCAGCTTATCGTGGTGTGCTTTGGCCCCTACTATATAGCCGGGATACAGCTGGGACACAGTTGGAGATTCTATGCGACCATAATCGCCTTCGTCATCAACTACGCGGCATATTTCGCGGAGATTTACAGAAGCGGAATACAGGCCGTGCCACAGGGGCACTACGAGGCCGCCAAGGTGCTCGGCTACACGAAGGGCCAGACCTTCCGCAAAATAGTGTTCCCGCAGATGTGCAAGCATGTCATGCCGCCGGTCACGAACGAGGTCATTACCCTTGTCAAGGACACGTCGCTGGCCTTCGTAATCTCCTACACGGAGATGTTCACGCTCGCCCAACAGATAGCCGCCGCAAAAACGACGGTCATGCCGCTGTTTATCGCCGGAGCATTCTACTATATCTTCAACTTCGTCGTCGCCATAGTGATGGAGCGCATCGAAAAGAGCATGGATTATTACAGATGAGGAGGGCGCGTCGGTGAAGCTGCTCGAGATAACAAATCTTAAAAAGAGCTTCGGCGAGCTCGACGTTCTCCACGATATTTCCGTATCGGTGGAGGAGGGGCAGGTCGTGGCGATAATCGGCCCGTCCGGAAGCGGCAAGAGCACGCTGCTGCGCTGCGCGACTCTGCTTGAGACCATGGACTCTGGCGTCCTCTCCTACGCCGGCGAGAAGGCCGCCTGGAACGACGCTGATGGAAGAACCGTCTACGCTCCGCCGAAGGATCTTCGGCGCATACAGGGTTATTTCGGGCTCGTGTTCCAGAATTTCAATCTGTTCCCTCACTATACGGTTATGAAAAACCTGACCGACGCGCCAGTGAGCGTCAAGAAACGAAGCAGGGAGGACGCGAGGAAGACCGCGCTTGAACTGCTCGATAAAATGGGGCTTGCCGACAAGGCGGACTACTATCCATGCCAGCTTTCTGGCGGACAGCAGCAGCGCGTGGCGATAGCCCGCGCTCTTGCGATGAACCCGAAGATACTCTTTTTCGACGAGCCGACCTCAGCGCTAGACCCTGAACTCACGGCAGAGATACTAAAGGTAATACGTCAGCTCGCAAGCGAAAAGATGACGATGGTCATCGTCACACACGAGATGAACTTCGCGCGGGACGTCGCCGACTACGTGATATTCATGGATAAGGGCTATATTGTCGAAGAAGGAGACCCCAAACAGGTCATCGACCACCCGTCGAGCGAGCGCACGCGTGCGTTTTTGAACAGGCTTACAGAAGGATAACATTTGAAATGCATTGGGACTGCCGCGATTTGCGGCAGTCCCTTTTTCTGCGCGGGGCGCTCCCGGCAAGAAGTGTGGAAAAGCGACAAAAGCGCGGGCAAATTTATTTTGTTATTTATTCGTTATGTTTTTTACAAACACTGAGGAATGTGTATAATTATTAGTGTGAGTTAGCAATGACTAACTTTTTGAGAGGCGCACAGACTTTGTCCCATTTTTCAGAACTGGAGCATATATATATTTTATGAACACGATTAACGAAAACAAAAATACGCTGGAAAACCTCGGAGTGGGTCAAAGCGGAGTCATACTGTCGCTTGTCGGCGGACGCGGGGAGATAAGACGCAGGCTCATAGATATGGGCCTTACGCCCGGAACCGAGGTCACGCTCGTCAAGGCTGCGCCCATGGGAGACCCGCTGGAGGTCTCGCTGCGTGGCTATGAGCTGTCGCTGAGAAAGGCCGACGCCGCGAAAATAGAGATACGCGAGCTCAGAGAGGGCGAGGAGCCCCCTCACGCACAGATTATAGAGATAGACTGGAAAGCTAAGCGGCGCATGACGGATGCCCACATACACGAGGCGCGCGAACATCCGCACCACTACGATCCGAATGAACACGACACACACGAGTGGAAAGTGGCGCTCGCCGGCAACCCCAACTGCGGTAAGACGACGCTGTTCAACGCTCTGACGGGATCGAACCAGTATGTCGGCAACTGGGCGGGCGTCACGGTCGAGAAAAAAGAGGGGCAGACTAAGCTCGGCGACAAGCGCATGACAATAGTCGATCTGCCTGGTATATACTCGCTTTCGCCTTACTCCGCGGAGGAGGTAGTAGCAAGAGATTTTATCATCGGTGAGCACCCGGACGCTATAATAAATATAGTGGACGCGACGAACCTTGAACGAAACCTGTATCTCACGATGCAGCTCCTTGAGCTTGAGAGGCCGATGGTAATGGCACTTAACTTCATGGACGAGGTCGAAAAGCACGGAGACAGGATAGACGTCGAAAAGCTGTCGGCACGGCTCGGCATACCGGTCGTTCCCATATCCGCACGCGACGGGAGAAATCTCGACGAGCTTCTCGTCAAGGCGCACAAGCAGATGCATACGGGCCTCACCGTTCAGCCGGACGACCTCTACGACGATTTTACCCACGAGATACATCACCGCGTGGGAGAACTCATACACGACAAGGCTTACGCCGCCGGGATTCCCGCGCACTGGGCGGCGATAAAGCTTATTGAGGGCGACCCGCTCGTCGAAAAGGCGCTGGGACTGGGAGAGGTCACTAAGCAGCGCATAGAGCAGATAGCTCTTGAATACGAGGCATCTAGTCCTCTGGGAGACCGCGAAACGCTGATAGCGGACAGCAGATACAGATTCATCGAGCAGGTTGTACACGGCTCGGTCAAGCGCGCCGAGCGCTCAGGCGAGACGCTTACGGACAAAATAGACGCCATCGCCACGAACAAAATACTTGCTTTCCCGGTGTTCCTGGGACTTATGATGATAATGTTCTGGCTCACTTTCGGGCCGATAGGCTCGAAGCTTTCAGACCTCCTAGCGGCGGCCATAGAAAACGGGCTGTCGCCTGTCGTCAACACGGCGCTGATATCCGCCGGAACTGCCGAGTGGGCGCGGAGCCTGATAGTGGACGGAGTCATCGCCGGAGTCGGAGGAGTGGTCACGTTCCTGCCTATGATAGCGCTGCTGTTCCTGTGCCTTTCGTTTCTTGAGGACTCGGGATACATGGCCCGTGCGGCCTTCGTCATGGACAGGACGCTCCGCCGCTTCGGACTTTCCGGCAAGGCGTTCATACCTATGCTGATGGGCTTCGGCTGTACAGTGCCCGCGGTCATGGGTGCGCGCACAATGGAAAACGAAAGGGACAGGCGCATGACGATAATGCTCGTGCCGTTTATGTCCTGCTCCGCGAGACTTCCGATATACGGCTTGATGGCCGGGGCGTTCTTCAGCCATTACAGAGGGCTGGTCGTGGCGGCTGTTTACATAATCGGAGTGGCCCTCGCGATAATCTCCGGACTTTTGCTGAAGCGCATATTGTATCGCGGCGAGCCGGCGGCGTTTTTACTGGAATTGCCGCCATACCGTATGCCGACGATACGCAATATATCGCTCCACGTCTGGGAAAAAGTCAGAGACTTCCTTACCCGCGCGGCAACGATAATCCTTGCGATGAGCGTCGTCATCTGGCTGCTTCAGAACTTCAATTTCCAGTTTCAGATGGTCGGAGACGTGTCGCAGAGTATGCTCGCGGAGTTCGGCGGGATAATAGCTCCGCTGTTCGCGCCGATGGGCTTCGGGGTTTGGCAGGCGGCCGTGGCGCTGCTGACGGGGCTTGTCGCCAAGGAAGCGGTAGTATCTTCGATGAGCCTGTTTTACGGCTTTTCGCTGACGGCCTCGGGCGCGTCGGTCGCGTTGGCGCTCGGCGGGACGTTTTCGCCCGCGGCGGCGTTCGCGTTCATCGTGTTCTGCGGTCTTTATACTCCATGCGTCGCGGCCATTGCGACGATACGCCGGGAGATGAACAGTGCGAAATGGACACTCGCATGTCTCGGCTGGCAGCTCATGATGGCGTATGTAACGTCGGTGATAGTTTATCAGATAGCTTCGCTATTTATCTGATGTCGATATTGAGGTGAATATTATGTTGGGAATTTTGATAAATGCCGGTGCGGCGGCGCTTTTGATATGGGCGTTCGTTTATGTGGCGCTGCGGATGTACCGCTCTTCGCGCGGCAAATGCGGATCGTGTCCGGGATGCGGAGGCTGTTCAGGAAACTGCGCTTACTGCGGCCTAGGAGACTGCGGGAAAAGGAAATAAATGTAAAAAATACGGACGGCGAACCGCCGCCCGTGTTTTTTGCTCGGCCAATGAAATAGGCGCAATGTGCTGACGGGGGTACGAAAATCGCGCAGACGCAGATTGTTGACAAAATAACGTGTGTTCGTTAAAATAATAATAAATATTATATTTAATTGTATCTGCAAGTTTTATGTCGGGAGATATCCTCAGCGGGATAACTTCCGAAGAGGGGGAGCTGTACAGATGACAAATGAGTCGGCAGTGAGGGGAGCAAAACTGCCTCAGCTGGACAAAAACATTGAAATACGAAGAACGATATGCGGTATATGCAACGCAAACTGCAATATCGATGCGTATATCAAAGACGGCGTGGTCATTAAAGTTGAGGGCTGCAAGAATCCCATTTACGGAAACGGTTATCTCTGTGCGCGCGGACACGCGAACCGCCCGTATATTTATCATAAGGACAGGATAAAGACTCCGCTCCGCCGCGTGGGGGAACGCGGCGCGGGAAAGTTTGAGCCGATATCCTGGGACGAGGCGTTGGACGAGGTCGGGAAGCGGCTCGGCGACTGCAGAAAAAAATACGGCCCGGATGCCGTGGCGTTTTACAACGGGTACAGCAGCTGGTACAAGCCGTTCCTGCGACGCCTTGCCTATTCTTTCGGAACAATTAATTTCGGCAGTGATCTTGGACTGTCCGGATGCAGCAGAATTATAGCGGGCGGCGTGGCCGCCGGATGCACCTCGCACCCGGACATCAACCATTCGGGCGTCGTTTTGATGTGGGGCTGCAACCCGTACAACAAGGGCAACACCATTGTCGACCCCGTGCTTACACAAAAGCGCGGCGCAAAGGTCATAGCGATAGACCCGCGCGTAACTGTGAGCACCTGCCGGCTCGCCGACATACACCTTCAGATAAAGCCGGGGACAGACGCGGTCCTGGCGCACGGCCTGGCGCGCATATTCATCCAGAACGACTGGTTAAACAAGAGCTATATCGAGCAGAACGTATCGGGCTTTTTCGATTACCGTGCCTATGTGCACGATTTTACGCCCGAAGTGGTCGAGCGCATAACCGGAGTTCCAAGAGAGCAGCTTGAATCGGCGGCGCGGATGATAATGATGAACGCGCCCATGTCGATGATGATATCGACCGGGGCTATCGCCCAACAGAGAAATGGCGTTCAGACGCGGCGAGCGATAGAGGCTCTGGCCGCGATAACGGGATTTTACGACGTGCGCGGCGGACAGATACCGAATGTGCGTCCGAACCGCATCGTGCAGGCCTTCGAGGATTTTTCACACGAGACGCGTGTCGCAAGCGCAAACCGCACCATCGGCGCGAGAAAATACCCGCTTTGGGATCACTTTATCGACGAATTTCAGATAATGGATTTCTGCCGCCAGGTGGAGGAAAAGAAGCCCTACCCGGTGCGCGCTCTCTGCTCCTTCGGACTGAACGTGATGCGTTTTCCGGACAACCATATATTTATGGAGACGCTAAGAGACCTTGATTTTTATGTGGACGCCGATATATTCTACACAAAGGCGACCGACTATGCCGATATCATCCTTCCCTCGACGTCAACGTTTGAGCACGGCTCGCTCACTATGCGCGGGAATGACGAAATATACTATACGCCGGCGGTTATAGAGCCTGTCGGAGAGGCACGCTCAGATCTTGATATAATCTGCGCTCTCGCAAAACGCGTAGCACCCAGAGACACTCTGCTTTGCAGCGGAAGCGAACCATGCTGCGATGATATCCTGCGAAGGCTAGACCTGTCGCTCGACATGGTAAAGGCCGCGACGGAGCCTGTAAAGGTCAGCGACCTGCCCGTGCGCCCAGGAGAATATACCGAGGCCGGATACCGTACTCCGACCAGAAAGTACGAGCTCAAATCCACGCTGATGCACCGCGACGGATACGCAGACCTGCCTGAATACGTCGCACCACGCGCGGATAAGACCGTGCGCGAGTATCCATTCCTGCTCTCGGTCGGAAACAGACAGACCTACGGCTTCCATTCACGCATGAACCGTATAACGTGGATACGTGCACTGTATCCGGCGCCTACCGTCGATATAAACGCGGAAGACGCAAAGGCGCTCGGGATAGTTGACAACGACCAGGTCGAAATAATAACGGAGATCGGAAGCGTAAAAATGCGCGCCAACACCACCAGAACGGTTCCGCGCGGTATGGTATGTGCGCTCCCGGATTACAATGAGGCCGACCTAGGAGCGATCCTGCCTCTAGACAATTACGACGAGTGCTGTGGAGTGCCGGGATACAGGACTATGAGCTGCCAGATAAGAAAAGGATAAAACCTCAGAAGCGGCGAAAGGAACGGTCATAAAAAATGGGTATACACTGCGAAACAAGAAAATGCACCGGCTGCGGCGTCTGCGCCGTCGCCTGTATAGATGAAAAGGATCAGCAGAGCCCGCTGCTTAGACATATTGATCTCAAGGAGCGCATGGAAAGCGGCGAACTGCACCTCGTTTTCAATTCCCACAGCTGCTTTCACTGCGTAACGACCCGCTGTGCTGCCGTCTGCCCGACAGGAAGTATCATCCGCGACACGGAAACCGGCATCGTCCTGCACGATAACGCCCCCTGCATCGGCTGCGGCAAGTGCGCCGACGCCTGCCCGTTTGGAGCGATATTTTTTGATACGAACGGTATAATACAGAAATGCGACGGCTGTATAGACAGAGTGCGCCACGGTTTCCGCCCTGTCTGTGTTGAAGCTTGTCCGCAGCAGGCGCTCGAGTGGGAGCCAAATAGTCGCTGAAAGAAAAACACCTCGTTAAAAATGAATCAAAAAATCTCTGAAAAGCAAAATTTTCAGAGATTTTTTGTGCGCAATGGTGAAATTTGCAATTTATAATTTTCAATCTTGCAAAATTGATATTCCAAGGCTATACTGTAATATGAAAGAAATTTTGCTTTATTTTATATTGGGCCGTGCAGACTGGTAGCACAGGCCGGAAAAAACTATCATTTATAGGAAGGTAGATACGAAAATGGCAGAGCACAACATTGACAAGGTCCTTGTTGCGAACCGCGGCGAGATAGCGATACGGGTATTCCGAGCCTGCTCGGATCTCGGGCTGCATACGGTCGCCATGTATTCAAAGGAGGACATCAATAACCTTTTCCGCACGAAGGCGGACGAATCCTACCAGATAGGCGAGAAACTCGGGCCTCTCGCGGCGTATCTGAACATCGATCTCATCATTGATCTTGCGAAAAAGCGTCACGTCGACGCGATACACCCCGGCTACGGATTTCTGTCCGAGAACGCGGCGTTTGCCAAGGCCTGCGAGGACAACGGCGTAATTTTTATCGGCCCGCCCTCAAACGTTCTCGCTCAGATGGGCGACAAGCTGGCCGCGAAAGCGACCGCCATCGCCTGCGGAGTTCCCATAATCCCCGGAGGGACCGAGCCGCTGAAAGACGGCGCGGAGGCCCTTGCCAAGGCGAAGGAATACGGCTTCCCGATAATGCTCAAGGCTGCGGCCGGAGGCGGAGGACGCGGTATGCGCCGCTGCGACAGGGAAGAGGAAGTCATCCCCGCGTTCGACCTAGTCAAAGCCGAGTCGAAAAAGGCTTTCGGCGACGACTCCATATTTATCGAGAAATTTCTCGAGCACCCAAAGCACATCGAGGTTCAGGTACTCGCCGATAAGTACGGCAACGTCGTGCATCTGCACGAGCGCGACTGCTCGCTGCAGCGCCGCTTTCAGAAGGTTGTAGAGTTCACGCCCGCTTTCGCAGTGCCCCAGGAGGTTCGCGACAGACTATGCGCCGACGCCGTTAAGATAGCAAAGCAGGTCGGCTTCGTCAATGCCGGGACCGTCGAGTTCCTTGTTGACAGTCAGGGACACCACTATTTCATTGAGATGAACCCGCGTATTCAGGTCGAGCATACCGTCACCGAGATGGTGACCGGCATTGACCTCGTCCGCACCCAGATACTTATCGCTGAGGGCAAGCCCCTCAGCGACCCCGAGATAGGGATAACCTGCCAGGACGACGTGGTCGCCCGCGGCTATGCCATCCAGTGCCGTGTCACAACCGAGGACCCGGAGAACAACTTCGCGCCGGATACCGGGAAAATAACGGCCTACCGTTCCTCCGGCGGCTTCGGT
>JAYFRC010000021.1:0-8936 GCA_034926415.1 Oscillospiraceae bacterium | reverse complement strand
CTTTCAAAGAAGACCCGTAATGGGCCAGTATACAAAGGCGCACAGCGCGTACACTGCACAGGCTATGACCGAGATTACAAAGCCGATTTTCGGAAAATCGCCGGCGGATACTTCCCCGGTGTCGTAGCACATTATCGACGGTGTCGTATTGAAGAACATCAGGATCGGATAACCGCCTATCATGAAAGCCGCGGGAATCAGGAGCTGATCGGCCGGGAGCCCGGCTGTTGCCGCAATGCCGATGAGAATAGGGAAAAACACATTCGCCATCGTGGCTGTGCCGGCGAAGAAAATGTGCATGAATTGAACGATGATTATCAGCGTCACGATCAGAAGGAAGGGCGACATGCTCTGAAGGCGCAGCAGTGAGAAGATCCGGCTGGCGATCCAGGCCGCGGCTCCGGTTGAACTCATGGCCGCCCCTAGGCTGACGCCGCCGCTGACGATAAACACCACGCTGATGGATATATTGTTCTTGCAGTCGCTCCACTTGAGTATCCCGATTTTAGGCAGGACAAGCAGGCATGCGCCGAGAAGGCAGGCGCTTGTGGAGTCGATTCCGAATATATGCCCGCATACCCAGAGGAAGATTGTAAAGGCGAGCACAGCAACCGTGATTTTCTCGTCGTGTCCCATGGGGCCGAGTGAGCGAAGCTGATTTTCGATGAAAGCTTTTCCGCCGTTGATGCCGGCCTGCTCGGGCGGAAAGAACAGCTGTATCACCACCCAGGATATGAGCGTCATAATAAGAGCGGGAGGAAAGCCCCATACGAACCAGTCGGTAAAGCTTACGGAGCTTCCGGTGCTGCTGAGGACGTATTCCGCAGCCATTGGGTTTGATATGGTAGCGGTCAGGATGCCTGCGCTGATTGTCGAATTGGTGATGCATAGCGTGAGCATAAGATTTGCTCCGAAACGGCTGTGCTTCTCGGATGAAAACTGCCGTATCAGGCTTATGCATATCGGGAGCATCATCGCCGTCCTTGCGGTGGACGAGGGTATCATAAAGGCGGTAACGATATTCACGAGCAGAATGCCGAATGTTACGCGTCTTGAACTCGTGCCTATTTTCATCAGGATCAGATAGGTGATGCGGGTCCCGAGCCCGGACTTGAGAACCGCCGCCGCGAGTATGAAGGAGCCGACTATCAGATATGTTGACGTAGACGCAAACCCCGACAGCGCCGTCTGGATGTCGACTATATGCAAAAGCGTGAGCGCGGGGACTATCAGAAGGCTGACGACGGCGGCGTTGATCGACTCGAAAAGATAGAGAAAAAACACGGCGCAGAACAGCGCGAGGCAGCGTACACCCTCGCTGCTCAGGTCGGACGACGCGGGAAGAAAGAGTATCAAAACAAAGGAGGCAGCAGCAAGAGCAAGGCCGAGTCTCTTTTTAAGATTCATAGAAGTAGTTTACTTCATCCGCACGGATATCCGTGCGGATGAAGTAAAACACAATCAGTGAAGTCCGTCTTCACCCTTCACTTCGCTGATCTGAAGACCACCGATGCGTGGGTGCGGACGGCCGCCGTCGGTGAAGGCAAGAATCACCACGATCTCGTCAGCCTTGGGGGCGTCCGGAATGCGGACTTCCATAGCGTCGTAATGGGTGCGGACAAAAGCCGCGTCTTTGTAGTGCAGAGGGACGTCGAGCGATGCTCCGGGAGCGACGCCGGCCTTTTTGGCGGAAGGGATGATCGCTTTGCCGCCGCCGATTGCCGCGCGCATGGGTTTGCCGAGCTGAGGATGAAGTATTGCGGCTCCGTGCTCAAGCTCGCCGTTCATGCCTATAAGAGCGCCCTTGCCGTAGCTCTGCACCGCGCCGCCGAGCTCGCTGACGGCGATAGAGCTAAGATAGCCGCCGAGGTATTCGCCTATGTCGGACAGCTCCTGAAGGCTTTCAGAATACTTGCCCGCAAAAGGATTCTTAATTACGGCGGCAACAGCCACCTTATGTATGGGCTTCTCCATCGGAGAGAAACCTTCTTCACGTATCTCGTCTTTGATCGTAACGACTTTACGGATTTCAGGGATTTTTTCAGCCATGATAATTACCTCCAAAATAATTTGTCAGATGTATTGAAAAGATATATCAGAAAACAGGCTGCGTTTTGCAGGGCGGGGTGTTGCGGCTCTTCTTGACCTTGACCTCGCCGTTGATTATAACAGCGCCGATTCCCGGGATGTCGCCGCAGGCTATCGCGCCCATCGCGTCGTCGGCGACGGAGCCCATGGGAGCGTCCATGATAATCAGGTCCGCTTCCTTTCCGGGAGCGATGACTCCGGTGTTAAGCCCGTAAACCTTGGCGGTGTTTCCGGAGGCGAAGCAGACTGTGAGCTCGGGAGCTATGCCCGATACGGAAGCGGTCAGGCACATATTCCTCAGGATTCCGAGCGCCATTATGCCGCTGCCGGAGGGGGAGTCGTTTCCGTAAATGATGCGTCCGAGCTGTCCTTTTTCAGACGCGCGCTTTGCAACATAGTCAGCGACCTTAGGGTTGCCGCACTGGACGATCTCCATTGCGAATGGCGTTGTGTCCATGATCTTGTCCACTTCCTCAAGGGAAATGGCGGTGGGGCCGCCGTTGATGTGCGAGACCACGTCGGGCTTTGTGGCTATGACGTCGCCTGCCGTTACAGTGGAGCTGCCGGGTATCGAGGTACCGCCGGTGTGCATCTGGACCTTGAATCCGTATTTGTGAGCCCATTCGACCATGGGCGCGGCGTCTTCCGGTTTGTTCACGCTGCCGAGGCCTATTTCGCCCACGAGCCACACGCCTTGCTCGGAGAGCTCCTTGAAATCCTCCTCCTTAAGCCCTTTTTCGAGAATCAGCGCTCCGCCGTGCACCTTGACGCCGGCCGGGGGCGCGTTGTAGAAGGACTTGCTGGCGAGAATTGCCAGGGCTTTTGTGCCGGCAGGATCCTTCGGACGGCCCGGGAAATGGCATTCTCCGGCGGATATCACGGTGGTTACGCCGCCGTGAAGGGCGGATTCGATAAACCCCACCTGTTTCTGACGATGCCCATAGTCGCCCGCGGAAACGTGGCAGTGGGAATCGAAGAGTCCGGGAGTCACGGTAGTGCGGGCTGCGTCTATGACTTTTGCATCGGGGTTGGCTCCTTCAAGCTCACCGCTGCCGACGGCTGAAATCTTGGCGTCCTCAATCAGAATTTCAGTGCCTGGCAGAACCGGGTTGCTTATGTCGCCTGAAACGATTTTGCCGATGTTTTTGATAAGCAGTTTGCTCATGGGTATTCGCGACCTTTCTTAATAATGATGTCTAAATATAAAAACGGCACGTAAAAGTGCGGAGAGGATAATTGATATGACATTAAAACAACTTGAATATTTCCTTGCCATCGCCAATACGGGGCATATAAGCACGGCGGCGCAGGAACTCGGGCTGTCTCAGCCGCCTATCAGCATGCAGCTGCATCTGCTTGAGGAAGAACTGGGCCTGGAGCTTTTTTGCCGGGACAAGAGAAACCTTATAATCACTCCTGCTGGAAAACTGCTTCAGAAAAAGGCGGAACAGATACTTCAGCTTACCGAAGCGGCGGGCGAAGAGGTGCAGAGCCTTGGGAAGCGAATGCGCGGAACGGTGAATATCGGCGTAATCACGTCGGCCTGCGTCCGTATCATCCCAGCCAAGGCGTCGGAGCTTCTGCGCGAGCATCCCGACGTCAATTTTCAGCTATGGGAAGGAACCAGCGGACAGATAATGGATTGGCTCAACGACGGCACCTGTGATATAGGGCTGATCCGCGAGCCGTACAATCACGACCTGTTCCAGAATTATCCGTTTTGGGATACGGCGCTCGGAGAATCCCAGGTGGATCCGTTCGTTGCGGCCGGAACGCCGTTTTTTATGAACTTTGCCGCGGGACGCGAGGAGATATCGCTTAAGGAGCTTGCGGACAAACCTCTGATCTTTCACAGACGGTATTATCAACAGCTGATGGTACAGTTCCGCGCGGAAAACATATATCCCACGGTCATATGCCAGAACAACGATCTGCTGTCCTCCGCGAGCTGGGCCGCGCATGGGATCGGAGTAGCCCTGTTTCCGCGTACATCGTCATTTCTCCACCTGGGAAACAAAAACATGATTGTGGTGCGTATAAGCGGGCAGACGCTGAATACCCGCATGGCGCTGATTTCAAGGAAGGACAGGCGCCTTTCTCCTGCCGCACAGATGTTTGTGGAAATACTCGGAAAGGACGCGGCTCAGCCGGCGTCCGATTGAGAAGTCACGCTTCTTACGCCTGTCATCATAAGTCCGAGCTGTTCGCGGGTGGCGTCTTTCTGATTCACTATGCCGACGACCTCGCCGCCGTTTATAACGACTATTCTGTCTGACATATCCATTATCTCGTCAAGCTCCGTGGAGACCAGGAGCACGGCCGTGCCGCGCTCGCGCTGGTCGAGCAGGCGCTGCTGGATGAACTTTGTAGCGCCTATATCGAGGCCGCGGTCCGGATGCATGGCGATAAGAAGGTCGGGGTTTCGGTCAATTTCACGGCCGACCACAAGCTTCTGCTGGTTGCCGCCCGAAAGGTTTCCGGCACGCTCGTACACATCGGGAGACTTCACGTTGTAGGTTTTGACAATCTCATCGTTATGCTTTTTGATCCAGCTGCAGTTCAAGATTCCGTGCCGGGAATATGGCGGCTGGTCAAATGCCATGAGGATAAGGTTGTCGTTGAGGTTCATGTCCATCAGCATTCCCATTTCGTGACGGTCTTCGGGGATATGGGACACGCGCATCTTCATGATTTTCCCGGTCGGCATATTGGTGACGTCCGTATCGCGGATTTTTATACTTCCGCTAGTAGGGTGCAGAAGCCCCGTGACGCAGCGGACGAGCTCGCTCTGGCCGTTTCCGTCGACGCCGCAGATGCCGACTATTTCTCCAGCGTGCACATCAAATGAAATATTCTTAAGCTTATTCACCTTCTGATGATCGGCATAGGAGATATTTTGAATGCTCAGGACCGGGCTGCCGGGTTCTTTGTCCGACTTGTTCATGCTGAGCTCTACATGCTGGCCGACCATCAGCTCCGCCAGCTGGCTGACGTCTTTGATTTCGGGAACGGGTATGGTCGAAATGACGCGCCCCTGACGCAGAATGGTGCACCGGTCGCAGACCGCCATGATTTCGTTCATTTTATGGCCGATCATGATTATGGTCAGTCCCTGCTTTACAAGATTCCGCATGACGACAAACAGAGAGTCGGTTTCCTGCGGCGTAAGAACGGCCGTGGGTTCGTCGAGAATCAGAAGATTTGCCTTGCGGTATAGAGCCTTTAAAATCTCTACTCGCTGCTGCTGGCCGACGGCAAGGTCCGAGACCTTTGCCCACGGGTCGATGGGCATGCCGTAGGAATCCGCCATGGCCTTAAAGTCTGCCGCCGCCTTTTTAAGGTCGAGCATCTTCTTGTTTTCCTTCATGCCGAGCACGACGTTTTCTATCACGGTCAGCGCGGGCACAAGCATAAAGTGCTGATGCACCATGCCGATTCCAACGGCGATCGCATCCTGGGGGCTCTTTACGTCGAGCAGCTTGCCGTTGTAATAGATATGTCCCGACGAGGGCTTGTACAGGCCGTACAGGATATTCATAAGTGTGGACTTTCCGGCGCCGTTTTCGCCGAGAAGCGCGTGTGTCTCTCCGGCTTCGACCGTGAGGTTAACGTCGACATTTGCGGCAACGCTTCCAAAATATTTGGAGACATTGATCATTTGCAGCAATGCGTTTGCCATATCGCTTCATCCTTTCTCAGTTCTTGATGTAGGGAACGCCGCCGAACTTAGGCTTGTTGGATTTCTTGCGGTTCAGGCACAGCGCCACGATGGTGATAAGATAGGGGAGCATCATCCAGAAATAATAGGAGATGGGAGTTTCAAGTGCCTGGAATCGGTACTGCGCGGCCATGCCGAGGGCAAATATTATGCAGGCGCGGAAAACGCCGATGGGCGTGTAGTTTCCGAAGATAACGGCCGCGTAAGCTATGAAACCGCGCCCGGAAACCATGTTTTCGGAGAAGGCGCTAAGCTGCCCCGTGGATATGAAAGCTCCTGCAAGACCGGCCATAATTCCGGTATAGAGGACCGTTTTATATCTCAGCGCGTTTACATTTATTCCCACGGTGTCGCATGCGGTGGGGTTGTCGCCGACAGAGCGAATCTTTAGGCCGATGTCGGTCTTATAGAATACGAACCATGTGACAAAGACCATGAAGTAAGCAAAGTAGCCGAGGCTGGTCTGATTAAAGAAGCTGCCGATGACCGGAATCTGGCTGAGCCCCGGTATGGCTATGTTCTGGAACCCGTTTACACGGACTACGTTGGCCGGGGTAAGAAACAGACGGTTCAGAGAAATGGTGATACCGTTGGCCAGCAGATTCAGCGCAACGCCGGCAACTATCTGGTTTGAGTGCAGCGTTATCGTAAAGAATGCGAACAGCAGCGAAAGAAGCATGGCCATGACCATGGCCAGCAGAGCTCCCACATAGGGGGATCCTGTCCAGTAGGAACCGAGTACTCCGAACAGTGCGCCCATCAGCATAAGTCCTTCAAGACCGATGTTCTCAACGCCTGATTTTTCTGAAAAAAGATACGCGCATGCGCACAGCAGAAGAGGGATTGCCAATTGAAATAAAGAACCAAGAAAAGCTTCCATTAAGCTTCCCCTCCTTTCTGGATCGAGGCTTTTTCAAACGCCGCCCGTTCGGAAATCATCCGCTCCGCGGCTTTTGTAATATCATCGGCCTGCCTGGCGGTGAGCTTTGCCATTATCATTGAGCCCTCGTCGCCGTTTGCGGCGGCTTTTTCATAGGCTTCCTTGTCGGCGAGCAGCTTTGCGACGACCGCCTTGGCGGCGGAAATCTGCTTGGCGGTGTAGTTCGCGTTTGCGGCGGCCTTTTCCGCCTCCGATGGAACAAATTTTCCGGGGATCCTGTCGGAGGCGTCGTTTAGAATAATGATCTTTTCTGCCGACAGATTCTTTTCGTTCTGGATTTTTGCCATATGCTTTTCGCGAAGTGTCTTGATATCAAATTTTTCGAACAGCTCGCGGCCAATAATAATCAGAATTACGATGCCCTGAAACAGATAGATTACGGAACTTGGAACGCCCGCAAGCATCTGCATTTTGTCCGCGCCGCTGAGCAGGATGCCGAACAGCACGGATGCAACCGCGATGCCTATGGGAGCCATGCCGCCGACAAATGCGACAGCCAGTCCGTCGAATCCGTAGTTTCCGGCCCAGTCGATAGTCAGACGGACGTTGATGACGGTCGCCTGTATTGCGCCGCCGAGACCGGCCAGCCCGCCGGCGATCGCCATGGCTATGAGTTGGTTGGTTTTGATTTTCATGCCGGCGTACGCGCCGGCGGAAGGATTCATGCCGACGACTTTCATCTGATAGCCGCGCGTTGTGTGTTCCATAAGGAAGTAGTAAAGGATTATGGCGGCAATGGCTATCAGAAGGCCGGCGTGCAGACGCGTGCCGCTTATCAGTATGGGGAGCCGGGCGGATTCAAGAGCCGGAGCGGACTGTGCAAGATCGGTTCCCGCGCCTCTCATTGGTCCGCTGATAAGATAGGTACAGAAGAAATCGCCCACGTAGTTGAGCATCATTGAAGTGACGACTTCGCTGGCGCCGAACAGATTTTTAAGAAGGGCCACGATTGCCCCGAAGACGGCTCCCGCTGCAATGCCGGCGAGCAGGACGAGGATAATGTGTATTGGGGAAAATAGCCCTTCAAACGTCGTCGCGACCAGCATTCCGGCTATTCCGCCCATATAGAGCTGGCCCGAAGCGCCGAGATTTATCATCCCGCATTTTTTCGCGATTGCAAAGCTTAGGGCCGTAAAGATAAGGAGCGTTGATTTCTGCAATGTTTCGCCCCAGCCGCTAAGAGAAGAGACTGAGCTTGTAAACAGGGCCCGATAGGCGTTCAGCGGATCGTATCCCATGGCCGCAATGATGACTGCAACGATGACAATCGCGGTAATCAGAGCGAATGCCGGATCACGGACTCCGTTGAGCGCTTTAATGAACACCATTGCGTTTTTCGTTTTTACTTCATTCATTTCTATTCCTCCGAAAAGATCTTTGACGCTGCCGGAGCGGCCGCAAAACGCCGGTGAGATTCAGACGGATTTTCAAAAACCGTATGAAAATTGGGCTCCGCCTTCCCGCGGCAGAAACACGACCGCGGGAAGGCGACTTTTGGACGCAAGGTCTATGAAAAATTTGAATGCAAAGAGATCAGGACTTGCCGTCTGCCTTGTACTGCGCCATGGTTTCAACGGTGATCTCGCCGCTCTTCAGCTTTTCGATGGTGTCTTTGATGAACTGCATCTCATCGTCGGTGTAGCAGGAAGCTGCGTCAAAGAAACCGTCGATGCCGACAACGTCGTAGTTGACGCCGAAGATTTCGTCGGGCGCTTTAGAAGCCAGGGTGCCGTCCAGATACTGCTTGAAGGATTCTTCATACAGGCCTTGGCAGTTTTTCTTAACGCCTGCAATCAGAGTTGTGGGGGCTACTTCGTTCTGACCGATGCCGTTGCCGACGCAAAGGACTCCCTTTTCCTCGCAGGCCTGAAGCACTGCGTTGGAAGCGTTGTCCGCGACGGTGGTAATGCAGTCATAGCCTTCTGCGATAAAAGACTGGGCGGTCTGATAACCTGCACTTGTGTCGGTGTAGTTGCCGAGATAGGTTACCTTGGAGGTAACGTTTTTGCTGAGATTCTCATTTACATATGCGATGCCCTGATAAAAACCTGCCTCACAGTCGAGGGTCGGGGTCATCTCAGTTCCGCAGATCATGCCGACCTTACCGTCTTTGGAAGCCACCGCGCACAGCAGACCCTGTATGAATCCCTGCTCGTCGTTGCCGGTAGCGAGGCTGTAATAGTTGTCTCC
>JAYFRC010000105.1:0-13089 GCA_034926415.1 Oscillospiraceae bacterium | reverse complement strand
TTGGGAATAACGACAGCCTCGCCGCCTTCCATGACGGCGACGCAGGAATTTGTAGTACCAAGATCGATACCTATTACTTTAGACATATTATTTCTGCCTCCTGTATATAGAAAATTTTATTTATGTGTTAAGCGCGGCGCCTGCCGCGCAGAGTTGACAAAAAATTATAAAGTTTTTCTGCTTCAAATATAAAATCGAATCATTTCAAATCATTTTTCGACTCTTTAGCCGAGAAATACGCGCGGACAAAAATTTTTCCTGATTCGCAGATATGCGGGCGGCGCTGGTGCGCTGAAAATAGCCGCAATCTCTTTGCTTTTTCGGCAGAGCTTTAATTCGCCACTTTGACGACGGCAAAACGGAGAACCCTATCGCCTATCATAAAGCCCTTCTGGAAGACTTCCGCCACGACGTTTTTGCCGAGCGATTCGTCGTCCACATGCATCACGGCGCTGTGTCTTTCGGGATCGAAAGGTTCGCCTTCGGCCTCCATCTCGGTTACGTCCAGCTTTTCAAGTATTTCCTTAAGCTGAGAAAATATCATCTCCATGCCCTTTTTATGTGGTGAATCGTTATCCTCGTCGGATTTGAGGGCACGCTCGAGATTGTCGTATATCGCAAGGAACGGCAATGCGGTATCGGCCTTCGCGGCCGCGTATATGCTTTCCTTTTCTTTCGTGGTGCGCTTGCGGTAGTTGTCGTACTCGGCCATGAGCCGGACGTATTTGTCCTTCGTATCGGCCAGCTCCTCGGCCATATGCTCGAGCTTTTCGGCTTCTTCTTTTGTGAAGGTCACCGTGTTTTTCTTCTCCTTTTTGGACTCCTTTTTCGGCTGCTCCCTGTCCTTGGGCGCGGGCTCGGTGTTTCTGGCCTCGCCCGCCTGAGTCTCGGGGGTCTCAGCCTCCGGAGTGTTTTTTGTTTCTTCGCTCATTTATTATTGTCCTCCTTGTCGTCTCTTCCGGTCGGCAGTTCGTTTTTTCCGAAAAGCCGCGCCATCCCGTCGGCAAAATACGACAGCCGTGCGGCTACCGTTGCGTAATCCATCCTGACCGGTCCGACCACTCCGATAAGCCCGCGCATATTGTCGCCTATGTCGTAACTGGCGACAACGACGCTCGTGTCCCTAAGCGCGCTGCTTACGTTTTCCGGACCGATAAGTATCTTCATCGGCGAGCTGTCGTCCGTCATAGGGAGCTGCGCCTCGTCGTCCGAGAGGTAGTTAATAAGCTGGCTCGCCTTGTCGATATCACGGTATTCCGGGAGGTTCAGTATCCTGTTCGTCCCTGCCGTAAAAATCTCGGCGCGGGCCGCGGAATCGAGCACTCCCTCCGCGAAATCAACCGTGGCTGACAAAAGCATGAACGCCGCGGGCAGAGTATGCTGAGATATGCTCATGAGCTTCTGCGACATATCAGACGTTGTCAGGCCGGTGAATTCCTTGTTCAGCACAGTCGCCAGAGCTGGAAGCTGTTCTGCCTCTATCCCTATCTGTGTTCGTACTATACCGCTTTTCACACGGTCATCGTTCGTCATCACAACGGTTATAACGCTCAAGGCGTCCACGTACAGCAGATCAAAGCGCTTGACGCTCATCCTGCTCTTTCCGGCCGCCAGAGCGTATGTCGGATACTCGGTGAGATTCGACACGTACTGGCCCGCCTTCGAAATTATCCTGTCGAGCTCCTGCATCTTGATATGCAGAGCTGCGTTCATCTTTTCGGTCTCGGCCCTGGACAGCCTGTGCTGTTCCATCAGCTCGTTGACGTAAAGGCGATAGCCCTTCGGCGACGGCACGCGTCCCGCGGACGTATGCGGCTGCTCGAGGTAGCCCATTTCGGAAAGTTCAGCCATGTCGTTGCGTATGGTGGCCGAGCTGACGTTTCCGCCAAGCTGCTTCGCCACCGCCTTCGAGCCGACAGGCTCCGCAGTCGCTATATAATCCTCTACTATGGCCTTCAATATTTTCTTTTTTCGCTCTGTAAGCTCCATATGGCCCCTCCAAAGCAATTAGCACTCTTTGTTTTTGAGTGCTAATTAAGTGTACTACCCACCCAATATAAAGTCAATAGAGCGATTTTTAACATTTTATGAATTTTATCATCAAAAAATTTCAATGCGAATCACAGCAAAGATGTTTCGAGCTCCCAGCTCACATTTTCGTCACCCGCGGAGGCAAAAAACGAAGCGGGAGGCGTCTGCCTCCCGCTTCGTTTTTTATTCTTTAATACTTAAATACTTAATACGCGACGCCCCAGATGACGGTCTTGACGCTCTGTTTTCCGCAGATGGGGCAGACGCCTGTTTTCCCGTCCTGAACGAACGGGACACAGCGCGATGTGACGCCGGCGCGCTCCTTCATGGCGTTCTCGCACTCTGTGCTGCCGCACCACTTTGTCTTGACGAAGCCGCCCTTTCCGTCGACTATCTTTTTGACCTCTTCGACGGTCTCGGCCTCGAACGTGTTGTCTTCCATGTTTTTCTTAGCCATGGCGTACATATTGTTGTGTATATCGTCCATGAGCGCCCTGATGCTGTCCTCGAGCGTATCGAGGGAAATAACCGTTTTTTCGCCGGTGTCGCGGCGTGCGGCCACGCACTCGTTTTTCTCGATGTCCCTGGGACCTATCTCGACGCGCAGCGGCACGCCTTTCATCTCGTACTGGGCGAATTTCCAGCCCGCGCTCTGGTCTGAATCATCGACTTTTACGCGTATGCCCATCGCTCCGAGCCTGTCCGCGAGAGCCCGGGCCGCATCCAGCACGCCCTCCTTATGCTGCGCTATCGGGAGCACAACTGTCTGGATGGGCGCAACGCGCGGCGGAAGCACGAGGCCGTTGTCGTCCCCGTGGGTCATTATGAGTCCGCCGATTATCCTCGTCGAAAGGCCCCATGACGTTTCGTAGGGGTGGACGAGCTGATTGTTCTTATCGGAAAACGCAATGTCGAAGGCAGTCGGGAATCCGTTGCCGAAATAATGCGACGTGCCGCCCTGAAGCGCCGTGTGGTCGTGCATCATGCACTCGATGGTATATGTGCGCTCCGCGCCAGCGAACTTTTCCTTGTCGGTCTTGCAGCCGCGGATAACGGGCATGGCAAGCACGTTCTCGCAGAGGTCGGCATACGTTTCAAGCTGCTGCTCGGTCTCCGCTATGGCCTCCTCGGGCGTGGCGTGCAGCGTGTGCCCCTCCTGCCACAAAAACTCCCTGTGGCGCAGGAACGGACGCGAGGTCTTTTCCCAACGCACGACGGAGCACCATTGATTATAGAGCTTTGGCAGGTCGCGCCAGGAATGGACGACGTCCGCCCAGTGCGAGCAGAACAGCGTCTCCGACGTGGGACGCACGCAAAGGCGCTCCTCGAGTTTCTCGTTTCCGCCCATCGTGACCCACGCGCATTCCGGCGCGAAGCCCTCGATATGGTCCTTCTCCTTTTGGAGCAGGCTCTCGGGAATGAAAAGCGGCATGGAAACATTCTCATGTCCCGTCGCCTTGAAGCGGCCGTCGAGTTCCTTTTGTATATTCTCCCATATCGCGTAGCCGTATGGGCGAAGAACAAACATGCCCTTTACCGTTGTGTAGCCGATGAGCTCGGCCTTTACGCACACGTCGGTATACCACTGGGTAAAATCCGTATCGCGCCGGGTTATCGCGTCGACCTGTCTTGAATCCTTAGCCATAACAGTTCAGTTCCTTTACAAACATAATATAAGGCGCAAAACGCCCAAAAAATATCGTTTCATATTTTATGCGGAGGCAGGCGCATTGTCAAGGGCACTCGGCCGGCGCTTCGCGCCGCCTTCACCCTTGCCTTTTGTCTGCACGCCGCATCACAGCTTTGTACGCTCGCAGATCTTCCGCGCCTCGGCCTGTATCGATTTGAGGTCGACGAATGTCTCGGGCCGCTTGTCCATGTCGCGAAGCAGCGCCGACGGATGGTATATGGCCGTCGTCCGCACGCCGTTTATGTCCGTCCACTGTCCGTGCTCGCGCGTTATTTTGTACTGGTCGTGTATGAGCCGGCCGGCGGCTATGCGCCCGAGGCAAATAAGCATTTTCGGCCGTACCAGTTCGGTCTGGCGCAGAAGATACTTTATGCAGGCATCCTGCTCCACATTGAGCGGGTCGCGGTTGTGCGGCGGACGGCACTTGACGATGTTCGCTATATAGACCTTCGTCCTGTCGAGCCCTATCATCTCAAGCATGTCGTCGAGCAGTTTTCCCGCGGGGCCGACGAACGGAAGGCCGCTCCGATCCTCCTGCTCCCCCGGGCCCTCGCCGACGAGCATTATCTCCGCTTCCCTGTTCCCGTCGCCGAAAACCACGCTGTGACGCCCCTCGCACAGGGCGCACGCTTTACATTTTCCGCATTCATTTTCGAGTTTTTCCCATTCTCCCATAGTCAATTTCCTTTTCCGAATCCCGCACTGTCAGCGTACGGCCTTTACACCGCCGTGAACGCGCGACTCAAACCAATTAAGCGTATCGTAGCGCACGTCTTTGCGGCAAACGTCGTTGAATATCTCGTGGCGCGCTCCGGCGTAGAGCTTCATCGATATATCGCGCACTCCAACCGCGGCAAACGCTGCCTCCGAGCGCTTGACCCCCTCGCCCATATCGCCGACGGGGTCGTTGGCGCCGGAAATGAACAGCACCGGCGTCGCCGGGTCCATCTTCGCGAGGTTATCCGGATCCTGATTGAACACGAAGCCGTCCAGCATATCGCGGAGGGCGCCTATCGTCTGCGGGAAACCGCAGAGCGGGTCGGCTATGTATCTGTCCACATTTTCCGTGTCTACGGAAAGCCAGTCGAAATCGGTGCGATTGGGCGCGAAATTCCTGTTGTAATTGTCGTTGCTGAATTTTCTGGCTATCGGACTGTGTCCCCGTCCGCCGAGGCGGCGCTTCTCAACGGCCGCCAGCATCTTGCCCCGGCGTATGTCCCCGTCCGACATCCAGCCGGTGCCGGAGAGCACAGCTCCGTTAAGGGTGCCCGGAAAACGTATGAGATACGTCCGCAAAAGGAACGAACCCATGCTGTGCCCGAGCATAAAATATGGTACGTCGGGAAAGCGGCGGGCGGAAAGTATCTTCAGCGTCCGCACGTCCTCGACTACGCGCATCCAGCCGTCGCTGTCGGCAAAATACCCGAGATCATCGGCCTTCAAGGCGGACAGGCCGTGGCCGAGGTGGTCGCCGCCGACTACTACATATCCGTACTGCGTCATGAACTGAGCCAGGGCGTCGTATCTCCCGATATGCTCGCTCATCCCGTGGACTATATGCAGCACGCCGGTTATATGGTCGGTATCTGGCATCCATTCGCGCGCGTGTATGCGCGTTTTGCCGTCGCTCGACGGATAATCGAAATCAGAAATCCTAGCCATGGAAAAGCCCGCCCTCCTGTGATATAATATATTGGAATTGTATTATAGCATGAATTTTTCCGAATTCATGCTATAATTGTCAGCGCCGCCGGTTGCCCCACAAGGGGCGAGGCGGACGCGACAGAGACGGCGGCCGGACTCCCGCCTGCGGCGGAACCGTCCGGCATGCCGGATAATAGCCGCTTTGCGGCTATTATATCATATACAAAGGAGATTTGCGATGGGAGATTTTATTCTGGCCCTCGACCAGGGTACCACCAGTTCCCGTGCCATCGTCTTTTCGCGTAGCGGTCAGATAGTGTCGATGGCACGCCGACCGTTCAAACAGATTTACCCTCGCGTCGGCTGGGTCGAGCACAGCCCCGCCGATATCTGGGAGAGTCAAAAGCTCGCCGCCGCGGAGGCTCTGGCAAAATTCGGGCTCTCCCGGGGTGCGATAGCCGGAATCGGCATCGCAAACCAGCGCGAGACAGTGATCGTATGGGACAAGAATACCGGAAAGCCCATCTCAAACGCCATCGTCTGGCAGTGCCGCCGCACGGCGGAGATCGCTGATAAGCTGAGAGCCGACGGCCGGGCGGAAATGGTCGCGGCTAAGACCGGGCTGCTCATCGACGCGTACTTTTCCGGCACGAAGATAAAATGGATACTCGACAATGTGGACGGAGCACGCGAAAAGGCTGAGAATGGCGACCTGCTCTGCGGCACAGTCGACAGCTGGCTCATATGGAACCTGACAGGCGGAAAGGTGCATGTCACCGACTGCGCCAACGCCTCGCGCACGATGCTTTTCGACATACACAAAATGGCCTGGGACAGCGAGCTGTGCGCTATGCTGGACATTCCCATGTCCATGCTCCCGACCGTCGTGCCTTCCTCCGGAGAGTACGGCCGCGTCGCGCCCATATTCGGGCTCGAGGCGATAACTGGGCTTCCGATATGCGGGAGCATCGGCGACCAGTCCGGCGCGCTGTTCGGCCAGGCCTGCTTTGACCCGGGCGAAGCGAAGAACACCTACGGCACCGGCTGTTTCACGCTTATGAACCTCGGCTCCACTCCTGTGCGTTCAAAGGCCGGCCTGCTGACTTCCGTCGCGTGGAGCGTCGGAGGAAAGACGTCCTACGCGCTCGAGGGCAGCGTTTTTAACGGCGGGTCGACTATACAGTGGCTTCGCGACGGACTCGGGATAATCAGCACCTCGCACGAATGCGACACGCTTGCCGAGACCGTGCCGGACAGCGGCGGGGTTTTCGTCGTCCCGGCGTTCACCGGGCTCGGCGCGCCATACTGGGACATGTACGCCCGCGGCTGCATCGTGGGGCTTACCCGCGGCACGACGAAGGCGCACATAGCACGCGCCACGCTCGAGGGCATAGCGTTCCAGGTCGCGGATCTGATGAACGCCATGCGGCGCGACGCCGGGCGCGAGCTCTCCGTGCTGCGCGTCGACGGCGGAGCGTGCGTAAGTGACCTCATGATGCAGTTTCAGTCGGACCTTCTGCGCATAGACGTGGACAGGCCGGGCATGGTCGAGACTACGGCTTTCGGAGCGGCGGCGCTTGCCGGGCTCGCCTGCGGCGTGTGGAAGGATATGGACGCTCTTCGCTCGGTGCGAAAGAGCGAGCGCGTCTTTTCGCCGTCCGCGCCGCAGTCTGACTGTGAGGAAAAGTACCGTCAGTGGTCGCGCGCGGTAGAGAGAAGCCGTTCATGGGCCGAAAATTAACAATTTGTACACCATATCCCACGCGTATGGGCTATAATGATTTCACAAACAAAATCAACAGCGCACGTCAGCGCTGAAAATAAAGCGTAATTATGAAAGGAGTTTTATTCATGGCGTTTTTTGACAATCTCGGCAAAAAGGCTCAGGCTGCGGCTTCTATAGCCGGCGAAAAGGCCAAGATAGCCGCCGACATCGCGAAGATAAACATCGATATAGCTTCCGAGCAGCGCGAGATAGACAAAAATTACAAAACTATCGGCGAGTGGTACGTCTCCGAACACCAGAACGACGAGGTTCCCGAAGCAATAGTCGACGTGGTCGCCGCCATTAAGGCAGCAAAGGAAAAGATCGCGGAGCTCGAGGCCAGCAAGCCCGGAAAGTCCTCCGAGGAAGCTTCTTCCGAGGCCAGGGCAGCCAATGCCGCCGAAACCCCCGCGAAGAAGATATGCCCCATCTGCGGCAGCGCATCCGAGGGTAAGTTCTGCCCCCAGTGCGGAGCTCCCATGGGCGAATAATTTCATACGCATTCACCAAAACCCGCCCGACATACGTCGGGCGGGTTTTTTGCGCTGACGGATAGCTTAAAGGCCCCGTGTACGGTAATGGAAGCCCCGCAACAATCCGCTGTACCGCGGCGGAGAACCGCGGTATTTTATGAAAACACGCTGTTTTTTAGCATGTCTTGTGTGCTATACTATTATAAAATAATTTCCGTGGAGGATAAGTCGATGGAATACCGCATACTCGCCGTTGGCGACGTCGTCGGCGACAGCGGCGTGGCGCACCTTGCTAAGCATCTGCGCGCGCTGAAAAAACTAAAAAGCATAGATTTTACCGTCGTCAACGGTGAAAACGCCGCAGGTGTCGGACTGCTGCCCGAGCAGGCGGACGACATTTTCGCCGCCGGAGCGGACGTCGTTACACTCGGCAACCACGCCCTCGGCAAAGACAGGATAATCCCGTATCTCGACGAAAACCCGTATATACTCCGCCCCGCCAATTTTTCGGCCCGTGTGCCGGGGCGCGGCGACGGCGTGTTCGACTGCGGGCGCGCGCGCGTCCGCGTCATAAACCTCATAGGCCGCTGCGATCTCGGTTTCAACTACGACAATCCGTTCACCGTGGCCGACGCGCTGCTCTCCTCCGGCGAAAAGGCTGATATAACGCTTGTCGATTTCCACGCCGAGGCGACGAGCGAAAAAGCCGCCCTCGCGTACTTTCTCGACGGGCGCGTCAGCGCAGTCTGGGGCACGCATACCCATGTCCCTACCGCCGACGAGCGCGTGTTCCCGAAAGGCACCGGGTTCATATCCGACGTCGGAATGACCGGCCCGGTCGACTCCGTCATCGGCGTACCGCCGGAACAGAGCGTGGAGGGCTTTCTCGGCGGCGTGGCCGGAAGATTCCGCGTGGCGGGCGGAAAATGCGCGCTTCGCGCCGCGCTCTTTACCATCGACGGCGGAGACGGACTCTGCCGCGGCGTCGAGCGGATAGAACTGCTGTAAAAAAGGAGGCGGGCAAATGGTAAAAATAGTTCACGCGGCCGACTTCCATCTCGACAGCGCATTCGCATCGCTTCCGCCCGAAAAGGCAAAGCAGCGGCGCCGCGAGAGCCGCGACGCCGTCGAGCGCCTGGCGAATTTCGTGTCTGCCCGGGGAGCGGACATGCTCCTTCTTCCCGGCGACCTGTTCGACAGCGCCCACGCGTTCAGGGAGACTGGCGAGGCGCTCGCGAGGGCCTTTTCCGGCATGAGCGCCCGTGTTTTCATTGCGCCCGGAAACCACGATTTTTACGCCGCGCGCACGCCCTACGCGGATGTAAACTGGAGCGACAACATACATATTTTCAAGACTTCCGCGATAGAGAGCGTCGATATTCCGGAGCTTAACTGCACGGTCTACGGCGCAGCTTTTACCGCGCCCGACTGCACGGCAGAACTGCTCGAGGGCTTTACCGCGCCCGACGACGGGCGCGTGCAGATTATGGTCATGCACGGCGAGACCGACGCGGCCGAAAACCGATACAACAGGATAACGCGCTCTCAGATAGGCCTCAGCAATCTCGATTATCTCGCGCTTGGCCACGTCCATACTTACAGCGGCGTAAAGCGCGTGAACGACACGGCTTACGCCTACTCAGGCTGTCCCGAGGGGCGCGGGTTCGACGAGCTCGGAGAGCGCGGCGTCATCTGCGGCTCAATCTCGCACGCGGAGGCCGACCTCGATTTCGTATCCTTCGCTAGGCGAAAATACGAGATACTCAACGTCGACGTCTCCGGGCGCGTGCCGCGCGAGGCGCTGCTGTCGGCGATACCCGAATCTTCCGCCGCGGACATATACAGGATAATCTTCACCGGCGCTACGGACGAAAAGGGCGTCGACCTGCGGGCTATGGAGACACTGCTTGAGGACAGGTTCTTCCATTTTGAGCTCCGCGATGAGACCGGCGTCGAGAGCGGGATATGGGAGCGCGCGGACGAGGATTCGCTGCGCGGGCTGTTTCTGCGCCGTATGCGCGCGCGCTTCGACGAGGCCGATACGGATGGAAAACGGAACGTCGAAAAAGCGGTCAGGTTCGGGCTTGCCGCATTGGACGACAGGGATATGTGACCTCCGCTTTTAATCTGATAATATATAGACCGACCCGCTGCAAAACGTCTTTTTTGCAGCGGGTCGGTTTTATGGTCAGTATATTCTAAAAAATATCAGATGCTCATGTCGAGCAGGTAAGACGAGAGGCCCTTGCCGTGCATGTCTACCGAAAGCGAGCGGGTCACGCCGCCTCCCAGCGCGGCATACATGACGAAGTTAAGGGCATGAATGTTCGGCAGTTCGTAGCGGACGACCTCGCCCTTGACAATTCCCTTGAAATGCTCCTTGACCTTATCGGCCGTGACTTTTTCTTTAAGCATCTCGAAATCTTTTGCATCGTATGCTATGAGAGAAATGTTTGAAATGTCTCCCTTGTCTCCCGTACGGGAATGCGCTATCTCCCAAAGTTTCATATATACAGCTTCCTTTCTCTTATCACACATCAAAATAAGTGACTTCGGCTTTTACATCGTCGCGGTTTACAAGTATCGATGCGACGGAAAGTATTTCGCGGGTGCGCTTTACGGCGCCGCAGCCGCCTGCCGGGCCGTTGGTATACAGCGCTTCGACCTCGTTCGGCACAAGATCTGCTATCTCTTTGGTCTTTGCTCTGCCGGCGACGCGGACGCGTACCTCCGACGGCGTCTCGCTGTACTTATAGTCCGGGTTCCAGTACAGGGAGTTGCAGCCGATAATGTCAAATTTCAGCTCTTCAAACTTGCCGGGAGCCACAAGAGCGAGGCGCTCTTTGATTATGTCGAGAGCCAGCCTGGCGCGCGCGACGCAATTCGGGCCGCCGTAGGATATTTCACCGTCGCCTATATAGCAGTCGCGGTAGCCGACGGAGCATTTGAGAGTCTGCGTTCTTTCTCTTCCGGTAGCGCCCTCGGCGCGGACCTTGTCCTTGCCGGTTTCGGTAAACTTTACGTTTGAAAAGTCCGCTACGACATCGGCCGTCAGATACTTCTTCGGGTCGTGTATCTCATAGCATATTTGCTCAGAGCAGGTCTCGACAGTCACCATTCCGCCGCTGCCTTCAACCTTCGTTACGAAGAACGATCCGTCCTCCGATACCTCGATAAGCGGAAAGCCGAGATGTCCGAAGCCGGGAACGTCTTTTTTGCCCGGGTCTGCAAAATAGCCGCCCGTTGCCTGTCCGCCGCACTCGAGCAGATGGCCTACCATGGTTCCCTTGCCGAGCTTATCCCAGTCGTCCCTTTTCCATCCGAATTCATAGATGCAGGGCGAGAGGAACAGCGCGGGGTCCGTCACGCGTCCCGTAATTATTACGTCCGCTCCGCCGCGAAGCGCCTCGACAATTCCGTCCACGCCCATGTAGACATTTGCGGAAACGATCTCGCCCTTCAGCTCCCCGAGCGGCTTGTGCTCTTCCCAATACTCGGTCTCCGTGTATTTGCCTATGATGGGGAGCACGTCGTCGCCGGTGACGCAGGCGATCTTCATGCCCTTTATGCCGTGCTTTTTCGCTATCTCCACACATACCTTTGCAGCTGCGACGGGATTTGCGGAGCCCATGTTGGTTATGATCTTCACCTTGTGCTCCCATGCCAGCGGCAGGGCCTTTTCCATGCGGTGCTCAAGGAGGCTGTTGTAGCCCTTGTTCGGGTCCTTGAGCTTTGCCTGCTGGCCGATAGCTATCGTACGCTCGGCGAGGCATTCGTAGCAGATATAGTCGAGATTTCCTTTCTCTATGAGCTCAAGCGACGGCTCGAGACGGTCACCGGCATAGCCGGCTCCGCTTCCTATACGAATAGTTTTCATATATATCCATCCTTTTCAAAATTTAATGCTCGTTTGCGCTGTCAAATCCGGATGCCTCCGACAATAAAAGAGACGACCAGCATTATTATCGACAGTGCGAACAGCCAGGGAATAGTATGCTTCTGATGGTCTCCGAGGTCTACGCCAGCGAGGCCGATAAGCAGGAACGTAGCAGGCGTCAGGGGCGACACCGGGAAGCCGGTGGTCATCTGGCCGAGGATAGCCGCTCTTGCCACGTTTACTCCGGCAACGCCAAAGCCCTCAGCGGTATGCGCCAGTACGGGCATAACTCCGAAATAGAAGGAGTCGGGGTCAAACAGCAGCGATGCGGGCATGGAGATGACGCCTATGATTGCCGGGAAGAACTGTCCCATAGCGGCGGGGATGACAGATACAAGCGCGGAAGCCATCGCCGTTATCATACCGCTGCTCTTCATTATGCCGCAGAAGCATCCGGCGGCGAACAGCACGGACGCCATCATCAGCGCTTCCTTCGCGTGTACATCCACAAGGTTCTTCTGCACCGTAGGATTCGGATAGTTTATTACCATTGCGAGAACGAATGCGATCATAAACACTACTGCGGGAGCAAAGCCCGAGAACAGCAGTGAAAGTATTGCGGCAATGATGAGGATTATGTTTATTACGAAACGGTTCGGACGGTCGAGCTTCTTCTCTTCCTCAGTCATTTCAATTTTGTACTCGGATGCCTGAGCAAGAGCCACATCTCCTATGCTGCGCTTTTCACGCGTGCCGAGAATAACCGAGAATATAACCACGCATATAAGGCCGCATATAACAGGTATAAGCTCCGGACCGAAAAGATCCATAACGTCCATCTGCATCGCAGTGGCCGCTCTTATAGTCGGACCGCCCCATGGAAGTATGTTCATAACGCCGGCCGACATGGCGACTATCGTCGCAAGCGTCGTGCGCTTCATTCCGACCGCGTCGTACAGAGGAGCAAGAGCCGGAATGCAGATAAGGAACGTAACCGCGCCGGAGCCGTCAAGATGCACGCACATTGCAAGAAGGGCCGTGCCGACCGCTATCTTTATTGGGTTAGTGCCGACGATCTTGATTATTCCGCGTATTATGGGGCGGAATGTTCCCGCGTCTTTAAGGGTGCTGAAAAACAGTATTGAAAAGATAAACATAACGCCCGTAGCGGCAACTGAGCCGATGCCGCTCGAGCCGGTTATGAATCCTCCGATTTGTTTGATGTTCGCTACTACGTCTATTACTCCCGGTGCGTTTTCCACATCGGTAACGCGGAACCATGATGAAATAATGCCGGTGATTATGGGCACCGAAATCAACGCCACAGTCGGCGTCGTCTTTTTGGTCATGATGAGAAACAGCATGACAATTACCGTTGCAAAACCAAGAAATGCTAACATAAAAATCCTCCCTGTTTTTTACTCCTTTTTGGATTACTCTCTTCCGGGGGCCGCCGGTAAATCGCGCTTCCCGGCGGCATGATATATCTTTCCCTTGCACTTCATGTTGCAAACGCCGTGCCAAAGTCCGCACCTTTTTAAAAATGCCGTATTTAAGCGGCTTTGCGCCGCTTTCCTGCGAGAAATCAAAAGCGCGCCGATTCCAGAAT
>JAYFRC010000066.1:0-1839 GCA_034926415.1 Oscillospiraceae bacterium | reverse complement strand
ATCTTCGCCTCCTCATGGACGGGCGTGCTGCGGGCGCGCGTCCCTGACCGCCTTGGCAAGGGCATTCGCACCTCGCCGCGCGACGTCATGGTTTCCGAGAGCGCGGACAAAACAAAAATGGGGTTCGCCTTCGGCCTTCACAAGGCGCTCGACATGGCCGGCTCCGCCATCGGAATACTAGCGGCGTTTTTACTCGTGCTTAAATATACGGGCGGCAATTACAGGCCGATATTCCTTATATCGCTCATACCCATGGCCTTTGCGCTCGGCATGTTCGCCTTCATTCACGAGGATAAATCCCCGCGCGAGGCCGTGAAGCGCGAGCCGCTCCTTAAAAACATAAAGAAGCTCGACGGGCGGCTGAAGCTCTATCTCGTCGTCGTGACACTGTTCACGCTTGGGAACTCGTCCAACACGTTCCTGCTCCTGCGCGCCGGAAACGAAGGCTTTTCCGACACATCGGTCATTCTGCTCTATTTTGTTTACAATGTCTCAGCCTCCGTTCTGGCCATACCGCTCGGCAAGCTGTCGGACCGCATCGGACGCAAAAGCGTGCTCGTCGCGGGGTACCTGACGTTCTCGGCCGTATATTTCGGATTCGCGTTCGTCTCGTCAAAGCCGCTTATGGCGGCGGTCTTTGTGCTCTACGGCGTCTACACCGCGATGACTGCCGGCGTCGAGCGCGCGTTCATCGCCGAGATAGCCCCGCCGTCGCTCAAAGGTACGATGCTCGGCCTTGAATCGACGCTGGTCGGCATCGCGCTCCTCCCCGCAAGCATAATTGCAGGCGCGCTGTGGGACGGGGCAGGCGCTTTCGCGCCGTTCACCTTCGGCGCTGCGCTGTCTCTGGTGGCGGCGCTGACGCTGGCTTTTGGGCTCAAGGCCCCTGAAAAACAAACAAAATAAAATAATGGTTTATTTTTTACTCGGACGGCGTTAAAATGGATGCGTTAATAAGATTAGGAGAGTCGGACACACATCGCCTGAATGGACTTTTCCGGCACATTTCACTTTGTCCTTTCCGGCGGGCTGCATATTCTCAGGGGATTTGAAACAGCATAGGCGGAAACCTGCCCTTCAAACCCGATGCGGGTTCTACTCTCCTAACCTTAACCTTGTGAAAGGAGCAAATATTCATGGAGTTTTTCATCGACACAGCCAATATCGAGGAGATAAAGAAAGCCAACGACATGGGCATTATCTCCGGAGTCACCACTAACCCCTCGCTCATAGCCAAGGAGGGCCGCGATTACGCCCAGACGCTTAAAGAGATAGCCGAAATAGTAGACGGTCCTATCTCCGGAGAGGTCAAGGCCACCACGACCGACGCCGCGGGCATGGTACGCGAGGGCCGCGAGATATACAAGCTTAACCCCGAGCGCATGGTCGTCAAGATTCCCATGACCGCCGAGGGGCTCAAGGCCATCAAGGTTCTCTCCGGCGAGAATATACCCACCAACTGCACGCTTATCTTTTCTGTCAATCAGGCTCTGCTTGCGGCGCGCGCCGGCGCGGCCTACGTCAGCCCGTTCCTCGGCCGCCTCGACGATATCAACGAGTATGGCTCGGACCTCATTCGCCAGATAGTCGCCGTTTTCGAAAACTACCCCGACATCACCACAAAGGTCATCTGTGCATCCATCCGCAACACCGTGCACGTGACCGAGTGCGCCCTCGCCGGCGGCGACATCGCCACCGTTCCGTACAAGATACTCATGCAGATGTGCAACCACCCGCTGACCGACGCCGGCATAATCAAGTTCCAGGAGGATTACCGCAAAGTCTTCGGCGACTGATATTTTTCTGATAACGTCCGCTGCGCGGTCGGTTCGGATATTC
>JAYFRC010000070.1:0-13580 GCA_034926415.1 Oscillospiraceae bacterium | reverse complement strand
GGAATGCTGATGGGCCAGGCGAAGAACGACCCGTCCAAGGCGGCCGAGGCCGAGGAGGTCAAGGCGAAGGTCTCAGCACAGGCCGCGCGTCTTGCCGAGCTTGAGGAAAAGGAAAAGGAGCTCGAAGAGAAGATTCGCAAGATAATGTTGGTTATCCCGCAAATGATGGATCCGAGCGTTCCCATTGGCCCGGACGACAGCCATAACGTGGAGGTCCAGCGCTTCGGCGAGCCGAAGGTGCCCGATTATGAGATACCCTATCACGCGCAGATAATGGAGAGCTTCGACGGACTGGATCTCGACAGCGCGCGCCGCGTCGCCGGCAACGGATTTTATTATCTTATGGGCGACATCGCGCGGCTGCACGAGGCGGTTCTTGCCTACGCCCGTGATTTTATGATAGACAAGGGCTTCACCTACGTCATTCCCCCGTTCATGATACACGGCAATGTGGTCGAGGGCGTCATGTCCTTCCCCGAGATGGACGCGATGATGTACAAGATAGAGGGCGAGGATCTTTATCTTATCGGAACTTCGGAGCACTCGATGATAGGCCGGTTCATAGACCAGACTATTCCCGAGGAAAAGCTCCCGATGACGCTGACATCGTATTCTCCGTGCTTCCGCAAGGAGAAGGGCGCGCACGGGATCGAGGAGCGCGGAGTGTACCGCATACACCAGTTTGAAAAGCAGGAGATGATAGTCGTCTGCCGTCCCGAAGACAGCATGGAGTGGTATGACAGGATGTGGAAATTCAGCGTGGAGCTGTTCCGCTCGCTTGATATCCCAGTGCGCGAGCTTGAGTGCTGTTCGGGCGACCTGGCTGACCTCAAGTGCAAGTCCTGCGACATCGAGGCGTGGTCTCCGCGGCAGAAAAAATACTTCGAAGTTTGCTCCTGTTCAAACCTCGGCGACGCTCAGGCTCGCCGTCTGAAGATACGCATCAAGGGCGATAACGGCAATTATCTCGCTCATACGCTGAACAATACCTGCATCGCGCCGCCGCGCATGCTCATCGCGTTCCTTGAGAACAATTACCAGGCCGACGGCAGCGTGCTTATCCCCGAGGTTCTAAGACCTTATATGGGCGGGAAAGAAAAGCTTATACCCAACAAGTAATCGGCCAAACCGAACGAAGGGCGCGCCTCCCTATCCCCGCACTGAGGTTGTGGGAGTTGTTTTTTCGATGGTACAGCCTGCAAATCAATCAAAGACGGAAACAGAACATCTACCGGCTATCTCACCCGTTCAGAGCTCGGTTTGAGACGGCAAATTAGATACAAACGGTACTAAATAGGGATATTTATACAGAAAGTATATGAGGAATGCGGTTATGGCAGATAACAACAAGGCAAAGGCGGCGCAGGAAAAGACCAGAGGCTTTTTCGGAGAGTTCAGGGAGTTTATTTCCCGGGGCAATGCTATGGACATGGCCGTCGGCGTTATTGTCGGCGCCGCGTTCAAGGCGATAGTCGATTCTCTGACGGCCGACATCATTATGCCGCTTATCGGCATATTCGTCGACCAGGACAGCTTTTCCGGCATGTCGGCAAATATCGGCAAGGCGACCATTACCTACGGCAATTTCATAGAAGCGGTAATCAATTTCATCATTATGGCTTTCGTCATATTCTGCATGGTCAAGGCCATCAACGTTTTCCGCCGCAAGAAGAAGGAAATTCCCGCCGCGACGCCGGCTCCGACAAAGGAAGAGGAGCTGCTCGGCGAGATACGCGACCTTCTCAAGGAACAAAACAGATGATGCGCAACACGCTTGAACGCGGGCTTGAGGCGCTGGGGCTGGACGTTTCGGCAGGCGATGCAATGTGCGTTTTCGCCGATAGGCTAGCTGAGAAGAACAAGGTGATGAACCTGACCGCCATAGAAGGCGGAGAGGATATGGCGAACCTCCACTTCCTCGACTGCGCGTGCCTTGTGAAGGCCGCGCGTTTTGCGGGAAAGAGCGTCGTGGACATAGGCACGGGCGCGGGATTTCCGGGCGTGCCGCTCAAGATTCTTGTTCCGGACGTACGTCTGACGCTGCTCGACAGTCTCGACAAGCGGATAAATTTTCTTAAAGAAGCCTGCGAGGGTCTCGGCTTTGAGGACGTTGAATTCGTCCACGCTAGAGCGGAGGAATTTGCCGCCGGAAGACGCGAATACTATGACATGGCCGTTTCCCGCGCCGTAGCGGCGCTGCCGGGTTTAAGCGAGCTGGCGCTTCCTCTTGTCAGAGTCGGGGGCGAATTTCTCGCTATGAAATCGGTTGATAGCACCGATGAGATTAAAAGTGCGGAGCGCGCGATAAAGCTGCTCGGCGGTGAAATTGAGGAAATTCTGGACTATACCATTCCCAACACCGACGTGAAGCACCGCATAGTGCGGATAAAAAAAGTGAGCGCAACGCCGGCAAAGTATCCCCGGCGATTTGCTATGATAAAAAAATCCCCGCTTTGAGCGGGACGGTGAAAGGAGGTTCCGGATATGGGAGTGGCCGTAGTGGTTGCTTCCGGCAAGGGCGGAACGGGAAAAACAAGCCTCAGCGCGGGCGTCGGCTCCGCTCTCGCGATGCACGGGAATAAAACACTCTGTCTAGACTGCGACGTAGGGCTTCGGAACCTCGATATAGCGCTTGGTATGACGAGCCTGACGAGCATGGATTTTTCAGACGTCGTGTTCGGGCGCTGCACGCTTGAAGAAGCTGTTGCAGAACATCCGCGAATAAAAAAGCTGTTTTTGCTGACGGCGCCCTCCGCGCTGAGCGAAAACGATATACCGCCCGGGGGAATGAAAAAGCTGCTGGAAGAAATAAAAACGAAATTCGATTATTGCATTGTGGACGCCCCCGCGGGGCTCGGGGCTGGTTTCCGGCTCGCGGCCTGCGGCGCGGATCGGGCGATAATAGTGACGACTACCGATTCTTCGGCTCTGCGCGATGCGCAGCACGCGGTTATGGAACTTCAGTCGTATCCGCTCAAATCGGTGCATCTCGTCGTGAACCGGGTGCAGCAAAGGATGCTGAAAAAGCTGCACCGGAGCATAGACGACGCGATGGACGAGGCGGGGCTTCCCCTTATCGGTGTGGTGCCGGAGGACAAAAATGTCCAGCTTGCGGCGGCTCGCGATATGCCGATTATACTTTTTGACCGGGGCGGAGCTTCGAGGGCGTATGAGAATATAGCTGACAGGATATGCGGCGAAAAACGACCGCTTATGAAGATAAGATAGAATAAGATAGAAAGGAATGGTGAAGTAAAATGAACATCGCATTGATGTCGCAGGACGCTAAAAAAGAGCTAATGGTACAGTTCTGCATAGCATACTGCGGAATTTTGTCCAAGCATACGATATATGCGACGAGCGTTACCGGGAAGATGGTGTCTGAGGCGACCGGACTGCCTATCCAGCTCTACCTCTCCCATACCCATGGTGGCGTGCAGCAGATAGGAGCGCGGCTCGACCTGAACGAAATTGATCTGGTGCTGTTTTTTGTCGACCCGAGGAGTACCGAGATGGACGACGACATTCGCTACATCTCGCACCTTTGCGACGCGAACAATATCCCATACGCCACGAACGCAGCTACCGCCGAGGTGATCATACAGGGCCTCGCACGCGGCGACCTCGACTGGCGCGATATAGTAAATCCGAAAAAGTAAATTTACCGGACGGTTTTAATGAAACGCGGGTCGGAGAATCGGGGGACGCTCCCGGCTCGCGCTTCACTTGTTTTTACACATTTTTACAGCATCCGATTTTGCACATTGTATTGAAAGAGAGAGTGGAATTTTATGAAGAAAGACACATGGGCATCGAGAACGACATTTATACTGGCCGCTGTCGGTTCCGCAGTCGGGCTCGGCAACGCATGGCGCTTTCCCGGCTTGTGCGCAACGCATGGCGGCGGCACCTTCATCCTCGTCTATTTTATCGGGATGCTCGTGCTCGGCATACCTCTGCTGATGATGGAGATAGCCATCGGACGCAAGACGCAGCAGGGCGCGATCGGCGCCATGCACAGCATGGGAAAAAAGCTCACGCCTATCGGCTGGGCGGCTACCGGCAACGCGTTTTTTATCGTCTGTTACTACGCGGTCGTGTTCGCGTGGGTGCTGATGATGATACCGATGAGTATTAAATTTGTCGGCATGACCGGCAACGCCGAGGCGGCGAGCGCCGTTTTCGCAAACTCCATACAGACCACGTGGGATGTGACCGGATATTCGATCCCGCCGGTCATGATAATCGCGCTTATCGTCGCATGGGGACTCATGTATTACTGCATACGCGACGGCGCGTCCTCAGTCGGCAAGGTCGTCAAGTACACCGTGTTCGTACCCGTAATACTGCTCGCAGTCATGGCGGTCAAAGGGCTTACGATGCCCGGTGCGATGGACGGCATGAAGATGCTGTTCACGCCTAGCCTCGCGGCTCTCGCCGACCCGACGCTCTGGGTCGACGCTTTCGGCCAGTGCTTCTACTCCCTGTCGATAATGATGGCCATCATGTTCGCATACGGCGCGTTCCTGCATGAAAAGGCAAATCTCGCCGTGGACTGCATGATAATAGCGTTCTCTGACCTCGCCATATCGCTGCTGTCGGCCATCGTCATGTTCTCGACCATGGGCGGCGTCGGCATGCTTGACAACATCTCCTCGTCCGGCATCGCGACCGCGTTCATCGTTTACCCCAGCGCCATCGTCAACTTGACCAGCAACGGCGTGTTCAACGCGATTTTCGGCGTAATATTCTATCTGATGCTGGCGACGCTCGCCATTGACTCGGCGTTCTCGATAGTCGAGGGCGTTTCCACATCGATAGCGGCGCATTATGGACTCGACCATAAGAAAATGACGCGCATAATCTGCATAATCGCGGGCATAATCTCCATTTTGTTCATCACCCGCGCGGGTCTTGCGTGGCTCGACATTGTCGACCACTGGACGAACCAGATAAACCTCATACTTATCGGCGTGCTCGAGTGCGCGGCCATCGGCTGGTGCTTCAATACAGACAAGGTGCTCGACGAGGTCAACCGCAATACCGTGAAGTTCAGAATGCCCGCCTTCTGGTTCAAAATATCCATAAAATTTATCGCTCCCATCCTCCTGCTCGTGCTGTTCCTGTGGAATATGATAACCCTGTTCACGGTGAGCGGCGGTCATTACGGGTACGCGCTCTGGGCGGAGCTTATCGGCGGCTGGGGCATGTCGGTTCTGGTGTTCGTCTGCGGCTTTATCGCTCAGGCGATAGCAAAACACAAAGGCCTTAAGGAAGTCGATTCCTCAAAAGTCTGGGAAGTTTCCGCCAAGGCCGAAACGGGCGAGAACTACAGCCATAGTATGGACGGAGACAAATAACGCCCGATATTTGTTGACTTTTCGGTACGTTTCGCATATATATAATGTATACCGCACTGAAACCGCATTGATTTTCCGAATTCCGCGCTCCAGAGAGGAAGGCCGCAGGCTGGGAGCCTTCGCGCAGGGACGGAGAAGTGACGGCGGCCGAGCGGAGGGCGGAGACGCCCCCGGATATCCCGTCGGTCAAAGGGGATAAAGGGCGGAGAGCATCTTCGCCGAATTTGGGTGGCACCACGAAGCAGAAACCTGCTCTCGTCCCAAAACAGGGGGCGGGAGCAGGCTTTTTTATACGCTGACGCCTCTGCCCGCGCTCACGCAGGACTGCGACCGTGGCCGGGAAATGTACGGTCGCGCCCTGAACCGGGCGACTTTTGCCCCGCCCGGACATGCCGCGCAGAGCACGTCAATATTTCCCTTCAAAGGAGAATCATATATGGAAAGAATAAAACCACACACGCTGTCAGGCTTCATGGAGCTTCTGCCCGCGCAGCAGCAGCAGATGGAACGCATAATGGCGATACTCCGCGAGAGCTACTCGCTCTACGGATTCACCCCGCTGGACACGCCTATTATAGAGGCGGCGGACGTGCTGCTTGCCAAGGCCGGCGGCGAGACCGAAAAACAGATATACCGCTTTGAAAAGGGCGACAACGACCTGTGTCTTCGCTTCGACCTGACCGTGCCGCTGGCGAAATACGTCGCGCTGCACTACGGCGAGCTGTCGTTTCCCTTCCGCCGCTACCAGATAGGCAAGGTCTACCGCGGCGAGCGCGCCCAGCGCGGACGCTTCCGCGAGTTTTATCAGGCCGACATCGACGTTATAGGCGACGGAAAGCTTGACATAACGAACGAGGCTGAAATACCGTCGATAATCTACCGCACGTTCTCGGCGCTCGGACTTAAAAACTTCGTTATCTGCGTCAACAACCGCCGCATCCTCAACGGATTTTACGCCATGCTCGGCCTGACCGAAAAGGCGGGCGACGTCATGCGCACCGTGGACAAGCTGGACAAAATAGGCGCGGACGCTGTAAAGGAAATTCTCGTCGGAGACTTTGACGTGGACGCCGGCGCGGCGGACGAGATCCTAAAATTCATCGCCATAACCGGCAGCAACGACGAAGTAATCTCGGCACTCGGGGAATATCGCGGCAGAAACGAAATCTTCGACCGCGGGCTGGACGAGCTCAAAACCGTTGTCGGATACCTCGCGGACTTCGGCGTGCCGGAGGAGAATTTTGCGGTCGACCTGACGATCGCGCGCGGGCTTGATTACTATACCGGTACCGTGTACGAAACGAAGCTCCGCGACCACCCGGAAATAGGGTCGGTCTGCTCCGGCGGACGCTACGACAATCTTGCCGGGTATTATACCGACAAACAGCTTCCCGGCGTCGGCATTTCCATCGGGCTGACGCGTCTTTTCTTCGTGTTGAGCGACAAGGGTCTGCTGAACTCCGACCTCCCCACCGCTCCCGCCGACGCGCTCGTTATTCCGATGACCGCCGACATCGGCGCGGCCATAGCCTTCGCTACGAAGCTCAGAGGAAAAGGCGTCCGCGCCATGCTTTACTGCGAGGACAGGAAATTCAAGGCTAAGATATCCTACGCCGACAAACAGAAAATACCTTACTGCGTCTTTATCGGCGAAGACGAGATAAAAAACGGCGTCGTCTCGGTCAAGAATATGACCTCCGGAGAGCAGAAGGCGCTCGCCCCCGATGACGCCGCCGCAGAAATAAAAGCGGGGCTTGCTCCCCTCGGCGCGGGGCCTGTCATCATAGGATAAGCTTTTCAAATACGGCGGGTCGTCCGGGACGCCGCCCCCTACAGGCCTCTATTAGAGGGGAATTTCTGATACAATATGTAATATATAGATTAAAATATACTTAAAGTAAAAGAGAAGGGCAGAAAAATGACACAATCGAGAACACACACCTGCGGCGAGCTGCGCATCGGCGACGTTGGAAAGCAGGTACGCATAGTCGGCTGGATGGAGAACGTCCGCGAGGTGGGCGTCAATCTGGCGTTTGTCGTCGTCCGCGATTTTTACGGCACGACCCAGGTCGTCATTGAAAATGCAGAGATGCTTAATATCGTCAAGCAGATAAACAAGGAATCGACCATCGGCGTCGAGGGCGTCGTCCGCGAGCGTGCCAGCAAGAACCCGAAGCTGCCGACCGGCGACGTGGAGGTGCTCCCGTCGAAGATAGAGGTGCTCGGCCGATGCCGTTACGGCGAGCTGCCGTTTCAGATAAACAGGAGCCGCGAGGCCGACGAGGCGACGCGCCTTAAATACCGCTACCTCGACCTTCGCAATCCCGCAGTGAAGAAAAACATAATCCTTCGCTGCAATGTGGTCGCGGCGCTGCGCCGGAGCATGACCGAGCACGGCTTCCTCGAGATAACGACGCCGATACTGACGGCCTCGTCGCCCGAGGGCGCGCGCGACTATCTGGTGCCCGCGCGCAATCACCCGGGAAAATTCTACGCCCTGCCCCAGGCGCCACAGCAGTTCAAGCAGCTGCTCATGACCTCGGGCTTCGACAGATATTTCCAGATAGCGCCGTGTTTTCGCGACGAGGACGCGAGAGCCGACCGCTCGCCAGGCGAGTTTTACCAGCTCGACATGGAGATGGCGTTCGCGTCGCAGGAGGACGTATTCGCGGTGCTCGAGGACGTGCTCCCGCCTATTTTTGCGAAATACGGAACGTACGACCGCGCGTCCGCCGCGCCTTTTATCCGCATACCTTACGCCGAGGCGATGGAAAATTACGGCTCGGACAAGCCCGACCTTCGCATCGACCTGAGAGTTAAGGACGCGACGGATGTCCTCTCCGGCTGCGGCTTCGAGCCGTTCGCGGGAAATTGCGTCAAGGCCGTCGTCGTCCCCGACTTCAAGGAGACGAGGAAATTTATCGACAAGATCTGCGCCGACGTCGAGATACAATCCGGAAACAAAGCCTATTGGTTCCGTCTTGACGAAAACGGCGAGGTCGTAGGCGGCATATCAAAGTTCGTCAAGGATATAAGAGACGGCGTAGTTTCAGCGCTCGGCCTCAAAGCCGGAGATTTTGTCGCACTTTCCGCCGGCAAAAAGACAGCCGCGCAGAAGACCGCAGGCGTGCTTGTCAAGACGCTCGGCGCGGCCGTGCCGGGGCATATCGACGAAAAACAGTACGCGTTTTGCTGGATAGTGGACTTCCCGATGTACGAGATAGGCGACGAGAGCGGCGAGATGGAGTTCTGCCACAACCCGTTCTCCATGCCCTCCGGCGGCCTCGACGTGCTGCTGAAGGCCGAAAAGGGAGAGATCGACCCGCTTACGATAACCGCCGACCAGTACGACCTCGTCTGCAACGGAGTAGAGCTGTCTTCCGGCGCGGTGCGAAACCACGATCCGGAGATAATGGTGAAGGCGTTTGAGCTCGTGCGTCTCGGCGAGGACGACGTCAAGTCTAAGTTCCCCGCCATGTACAACGCCTTTTGCTACGGTGCGCCTCCTCACGCGGGCATCGCACCGGGCATAGACCGCATGGTGATGTTGCTCGCAGGCGAGGATTCGATTCGCGAGATTATACCATTCCCCATGAACAAGACCGCCCAGGACACGATGATGGGCGCGCCGTCGGAGGTCACGGAGAAGCAGCTCGAAGAGCTGCATATCGCGGTGACGAAGAAAGAAGAATAAACCGCGTCGAAAACGCGCAAAAAAATCATGGCGTCCCGAAGGACGCCATGATTTTAGGGCTATACTATTTCAGTCGAGCTCTATCTTGTCGAACCGGTCGCTCTGGGTATTGCACCAGAAATGCGTGTCGTCGACGCCTGAGACGTAGTAAGCCAGCGGTGACTTAAAATCCCCGTCCTTATTCCAGTTAACCTCAAGCGCCGGGCATAAGCCGGAGCCGCTCCTGTCGCGGACTCGGATGCCGTACGGCTTGTCGCCGTACTTGGTGAGATTGGGTATTACGACGCGGCACTTGTCGCCGGAGATCACCAGCATTTCGCCGTATTTCTCGCCGTTTGAGCTGTTGACCCAGATGCCGCTGAGACTGTCGAGCGTGACGGCGCTGTAATCCGCGGACGCTTCCTCGCTATAAGCCGTTGTCGGCTGGCTCAGAAGATTGGTGAACAGCGGGGAGAGCAGCTTTGCTGCGGCGTAGTATTTGTTAGCGCTGTAAGTATCATGCGTCAGGGTGTAGCCCGCGTCCGAAAGCTCGCCGGACACGTCGTCGCCCGCGACTATTTTATCGGCAAAATCCAGAACTGCGGCGTAGGCGTAAGCGGTATCCGCGGCGGAGAGCGTGTTTTCGTTATCAAGCCAGCTTTCGACGTCATCGATCGAGGTCGACGCGGCGTCGCCGTTTTCGGTCCAGTCGAGCATCTCGCCGGCGGCCCTCGCCTGCTTGAGCGAGCAGCCGGCTGTCCCGGGCACGGCGCCCGCGATGTCGTTAAGCAAATCGTTTAATTCTATGGTATCGGTTTTCGTCTCCGGGGTCTGCTCCGATGAGGAGCCTCCGGAGGACTGAGACGTGCTGCCGCAGCCGGTTAGCAGAAGCGCAAACACGGCGAACACGCACAGAAGTTTTTTCATTTAATTTTCACCCTTTCACATTGGAACCCTTTCACAATTAGATTTTATACCATAGCGCGTCCGTAATCAACCAGATATATCTTACGAAACGGTAACAAGGAGAAGGAATGAAAAAAATACTTTGCGCGATTCTTTCGGCGGCCATGCTTATTTCGCTTTCCGCCTGCGGGCTTTTTCCGTCAGGCACGGATACGGACAAGAGCGGCTCTGCGGGGACTAATACGCAGGAAACGGACGAAACTCCCGAAACGCCGGAGGAAGCCGCCGCGCGCGTCATGAACGAGTGCGTGGACGGATACTTATCCGGGATGACGGATGAGGAAAAAGCCGGGCAGATAATTTTCGCCCGGTGCCCTGAAAGCTCCGGCGCGTCGGACGCGGCGGAGTATCATCTCGGAGGCTATATACTGTTCGGCCGCGATTTCAAAAACAAGACCGCGGACGAAATAATCCAGACCGTGTGCGCCTATCAGGATGCGGCCGGAGCCGACACGGGAATCCCCCTGCTCATCGGCACGGACGAGGAAGGCGGAACGGTGGTGCGCGTCTCGTCCAATACAAACATTTGCGGTGAAAAATTTCTCTCCCCGCAAGCGCTTTTTAAAAACGGCGGCATGGAGGAGATAATAAGCGACGCCAGGGAAAAATCCCGGCTTCTTCTTGCGCTCGGAGTCAACGTCAACCTTGCCCCCGTGTGCGACGTGACGACTGACAGCGCCTCCTATATGTATCCGCGCACCTTCGGTCAGGACGCCGAGGCCGCGTCGGAATACGTCTCGAGCGTGGTCGAAACGATGAAGAGCGAGGGCGAAGGCTCGGTGCTCAAGCATTTCCCGGGTTATGGCGACAATCCGAACACCCACACCGGCAGTGCCGTGGACGAGCGGACTATGGACGAGTTTGAAAGCTCCGATTTTCTCCCGTTCAAAGCCGGGATAGAGGCCGGAGCCGACGCGGTGCTCGTTTCGCACAACGTGATGACCTGCGTCGACGATAAAAACCCCGCGTCCCTCTCCCCCGCCGTGCATGAGATACTGCGCGATGAACTCGGCTTTGACGGTGTGATTATGACCGACGACCTTGTGATGGATGCGGTAAGTGAGTGGTCGGGCGATTATCCTGCGTCCGTCCAGGCTGTGCTTGCGGGCAACGATATGCTTATCTCCTCGGATTACAAAACACAGTACGCCGAGGTGCTGGCCGCAGTCAGGGACGGCACGATAGACGAAGCTACGCTAGATACCGCCGTGCGCCGGGTGCTTATATGGAAATACGACCTGGGGCTGATAAAATAATGTATTTCGTTTACATCTTAAGATGCGGCGACGGCACGCTTTACACAGGCTCGACAAACGATGTGGAAAAACGTGTCGCGGCTCACAACGCGGGACGCGGGGCAAAATATACGAAACCGCGTCTGCCGGTCGCAGTGGTCTACCGCGAGGATGCGGCAGACAAGGGCGCGGCGCTTCGCCGCGAGGCTGAAATAAAGCGACTGAAGCGCGCGGAAAAGCTCGCCCTGATTGCAAAATCGGGCGGAGCGCTGTAAAATTACGTTAATGAACGATTGAAAGTTCGGAGGAAAACGCTATGTATGATGGCTTCGTTTCCGTGGCCGCCGGGACGCCGAAAATACGCGTCGCCGACTGCGAATACAACGCAAGGCAGATAACCGCCATGATGGGCGACGCGGCTGGCGCGGGCGTGAATTTGCTCGTGCTGCCGGAGCTGTGTACCACGGGCTATACCTGCGGCGACCTGTTCTTCCAGCGCGTGCTGCTTCGCGCCGCGGAGGCCGCGCTTGAAAAGATACTCGCCTTTTCGAAAGGCTCGGATATGGTTACCGTCGTCGGCCTGCCAGTGCGGCACAGGGAACGGCTCTTCAACTGCGCAGCCGTCGTGCAGGACGGAGAGCTTCTCGGTCTTGTGCCGAAGACGCATATGCCGAACTACAGTGAATTTTACGAAAAGCGCCAATTTGCGTCCGGCGGCGAGCCGGAGGCCGACGGCGTTGCGGAGATAGCCGGAAAGAGCTGCATTTTCTGCGCGCGCACGGTCTTTGCCTGTGCGGAGCTGCCGGAATTCAAATTCGGCGTCGAGATATGCGAGGATCTTTGGGCTCCGGAGCCGCCGTCCATCGGCCTTGCGGCCTCGGGTGCGACTATCATCTGCAATTCCTCCGCCAGCGACGACATGGTAGGCAAGGACGTATACAGGCGCGACCTCGTAAAGAGCCAGTCGGCTTCCCTTCTCTGTGGCTATGTGTACACCAGCGCGGGCGACGGCGAGAGCACGTCTGACGTTGTCTTCGGCGCGCACAGGCTCGTTGCGGAAAACGGCGCGCTGCTTGTTGAGAGCCGCTTTGAAAGCGGACTGACGATATCCGAAATAGACGTTATGAAGCTCGAAAATGAGCGCCGCCGCACGCAGATGTTTGCCCGAACGGCCGCGTCTGCGCAGAACGAATGCGCATTTTCGATGGCGCTGAAAAAAACAAAGCTGACGCACTATATCGCGTCAGCGCCGTTCGTCCCGGCGGACAGAGGCGACCGCGCGGCCCGCTGCGACGAGATACTGCGCATAGCGTCGTCGGGACTCAGGACGAGACTGGAGCACACAAGCGCAAAATGCGCCGTCGTGGGGCTTTCCGGCGGGCTCGACTCGACACTCGCTATGCTCATAACGAAGCGAGCGATGGATATGCTCGGCCGTCCGGCGTCGGATGTCCTTGCGGTCACCATGCCCTGCTTCGGCACGACCAACCGCACGAAGGACAATGCGACACTACTTGCGGAGCGACTTGGCGCGGAGCTTGCGACGATTGATATCGGCGAAGCGGTCACGCGGCATTTTGCCGACATCGGACAAGAGATGGACGATCACGGCGTCACGTTTGAAAACGGACAGGCGCGCGAGCGCACGCAGGTTTTGATGGACCTCGCGAACAAGCGCGGCGGCATTGTCGTCGGAACCGGAGACTTGAGCGAGCTTGCCCTCGGCTGGGCGACCTACAACGGAGACCACATGAGCATGTACGGCGTAAACTGCTCCATTCCGAAAACGCTTGTGCGCTGGCTCGTGGACTTCGAGGCGGCCGAAGCGGAGAAGACCGACGCGGAGCTTGCCGGAGTTTTGCGCGACATTCTTGCGACGCCGGTATCGCCCGAGCTGCTCCCCCCCGAGAATGGAAAGATTTCCCAAAAGACGGAAGACCTCGTCGGCCCCTACGCGCTGCACGACTTTTTCCTTTACTACACGGTGCGCTGGGCCTTCCCGCCCAAAAAAATATTCCGGCTCGCTGTATGCGCGTTCGACGGCGAGTACTCCGGCGCCGAGATAAAAAAATGGCTCGGCGAGTTCTTTCGCCGTTTCTTTGCGCAGCAGTTCAAGCGCAACTGTCTGCCCGACGGCCCGAAGGTCGGGTCGGTGGCGCTGTCGCCCCGAGGCGACTGGCGCATGCCGAGCGACGCGAGCGCAGAGCTGTGGATGAAGGAGATAGAGGAAATAAAGGAGGATTGACGGACGCCGCGTTTAATGGCCGGGTTGGACAAAAGTCATCCGGTGCAGGGCGAAGACCTGTCGTTCTCCTCTCAGCGTGAGCTGTCAGCCGGGGATATATG
>JAYFRC010000020.1:0-2982 GCA_034926415.1 Oscillospiraceae bacterium | reverse complement strand
CGTATACAAAAAAAGACGCCGAGGATTATATCAATGCAATGCTTCAATCCGATGAAAACACGACATATGCCTTTGCGATCACTGTTGAAGATAAAGCCGTCGGCAGTATAGGCGTCTTTCGCAAGGACAACATCCATTGCTGCACAGGTGAAATGGGATATTATGTCGCGGAACCTTTCTGGGGACAGGGCGTCGGAACAAGCGCCGTCAAACAGACATGCCGATACATTTTTGAGCACACCGATATTATCAGGATTTTTGCGGAGCCGTTCGCCTTCAACAAAGCCTCCTGTCGAATTCTTGAAAAAAGCGGTTTCGTATTTGAGGGCACGCTCAGAAGCAACGCAATTAAAAACGGGCAAATCATCGATATGAAAATGTTTTCTCTTATAAGGCCGCGGATGTAAGTCGGCGCCTAATTTGCCATCAAAGAATATAAGGGAATTTATCTCTCTGACGCAAGGAAGGTCGCCTCCCACAAAACGGATAACGGCCATCCGGCACCCTATCAAAAAGCTCGGTTGATTTTACCTGCCAATGACTAAAAATTATTGTAATACAGATAAGACGAAAAGCGGCTTGAACGGTTAAGTTCAAGCCGCTTGATATTATAAACATAATATGTAATTAGAATTTCCTCAAAGTATATTATATGGATAATGCGAAGCCGTTTTTTCAACAATCTATTGCAATTATTCCATACGAATTAAAGGACACAACGAAAAACTATTTTTGTAAATATTCCAATATCGCCTTATTGGTCTTACTTGCAACTTCTATCGTAATACTCTGACCATTTTCAATCGCGTCAAGGACTTCATTTGAATTTTTGATATATGGTTGTACCAATGTTACTTTTCTTCTACCCAGAACCATCTTCTTTCCAAGCAACTCGATATAGTCTTCAGGTATTATTTGATCCTCTTCTACGGTCGCACGCAAATATTGAGGATTATCCGAATAAAATTTAAATTGCTTCTTAGTTAGATTATCACTATTTACTGCGATTACATATGTACACGGGAGAATTTGGGGTGCGAGAGATGCTTCAGCACGCGCAATGTTATCTAAATCAGATTGGGTTATTTCTTTGTCAATTATAAAAGTATCGTTTAAATCTAACTCAATTTTTTTCAAGTTATCGTATAGTATTATATTACCATTAATAAATCCCCCTAATTCATCGGTATTTTCATTCTTGCCTTCATTATCTTTTTTCTTAACTCCTTTTAAATCGAATATAGTTTGCTTAGTATTTGTTTGAAAAACCATATCCGCGCCATCCGCCCATGTCCGCAACCTTTTTAAATCCGCTATTGCGTTATCAACTGAATGTGGGTAACGATAACTTAATGAAATGTTTTCAATTTTGTTATTTAATAGCTGAATGGAAATAATTATACTGTTAAATTCAATTGTCATTTTACATTTTATATTGCCCCAAAATGCTCTAATATGCACGACGCAATTAAGGGCATTATTTTCTTCAAATATTAGATTAAGCCTTTCAACTATTTCCTTTTTTTCTAACTTTACTACGTCTGGAAATCTTCCATTTATTTTATGAGTTTCAGGAATATAAATCCCATTTATATCTTGGAATAATACTGCATCCTCAGCCGGTATAACTAACTCCCTGCAATCACAATCGTTAAAGAAATTTTGCATAGCTTCATAAGTAGCTGGGTTTGAAGAAATATTTAATCCGCGCCCGAATGGTAAAAACGAACTATTAAATAATACTTCCGGTGATAGTCCTATACTTTCAACTACTAGTTTTGATATTGGACCGTTTGGCTCATTTCTCGTTTTTAGAGTAATCCCATGATCCCAACAGATTTTGTATGCTTCATCGAAAGATATTTTTTTCGCTGCAGCATCTAATACAATGTTTCTTCTAATTTCACTTTCGATATACTCTATAAATTCTTCTCCGCTTAAAGGAATATGGGTCGTTTTACAAATCTTATTTAGATATGCTAATTTATAGTCTAATAATTCTGGTGTTACTATGAAAAGCTCTTTATCTTTTGAGCCTATTTGACTAATGATATTTTCAAAAATATCTTGAATGTTCTCGTCTTCTAAAGAGTAACCTATAAAAATCACAAATTTTTCTGTTAGAATCCATTTAAGTTTCCCCCATAATATGGTGTTTTGCTTTTCGTAAAACTGAACATAATCCTTAGTCGTGATAACTATCGAATCTGGTTGTGATGTATCTCCATGTATTTTATATAGATCGATTTTGTTTCTCTCGGTCTTATTAAATGATGTGCCAACACAAACCGTAATATTATCTCCATACGCTATTTCAAAAAGGTGGTCATAGTTCGTTGTAATTATTGTATTAATTTGAGGTATCTTCGCGATAAGCTTATGTGTTATTGGTTCAACAGAAGGCGGCACATCGAAATTGGATTTTAAAATCTCAACCAATTTCTCTGATTTATATATCTGAGAAAATTCTTTTGATAATTCCATGAGGGAATTTTCACGCTTTTTTAAAATGTCTTTGGCTTTCTCAGTCTCTGCGGACTCAATTATTTTTTTGCAAAGTGTTTCACTATTAGGGTACCCCGCATAAATTGACAAACCTGAACCAGCCCACAAAATGGCATCATAATTTCTTATATGACCTATAATTCTATTGAGCGGTTCCTTGAGTGAATTTAACTCTGCTTTAGTTGCCATTATATTTCTCCTTACAAAATGTTCTGACAGAAAATTATACATAGGAATAAATGTTCATTTTAAATGCTGACAGAAGATGATGGTTTGACTCTACCAGACCTTATTTAGTTGATCTCATATTGTAAATCATCAGTTGCGTGGGCTTCCCATTATGGTACATATAGAGAGCAGGCATTTGTATTGAGTGCTTGCTCTCGTTCTTTTACAATGGGAGAAGAAATGGCGCGACGGTTCACATTATGGATTTCGCATCCGATAGCAATAGTGTCGGCCATCTCCCGTTGTAAA
>JAYFRC010000035.1:0-12104 GCA_034926415.1 Oscillospiraceae bacterium | reverse complement strand
CAGTTTGCCGACGAGCTTGAATACTTTATCCGCAAGCTCCCCGGCCGTGAGCGCGCTGTAATCTCCATCCACCCGCACAACGACCGAGGCTGCGGCGTCGCGACCGCCGAGATGGCGCTGCTTGCCGGAGCGGAGCGCGTCGAGGGCACGCTGTTCGGGAACGGCGAGCGCACGGGCAATGTGGACGTCGTGACCCTGGCGATGAACATGTACACTCAGGGCATCGACCCCAAGCTCGATTTCACACACATAAACGATCTTCGCGAAATGTGGGAACGCTGCACTAAGATGAAGATAAATCCGCGCCAGCCCTACGTCGGCGAGCTCGTATTCACCGCGTTTTCCGGCTCGCATCAGGACGCCATAAACAAGGGCGTGCAGTATATGCATGAAAGCGGCACCGAATACTGGGAGGTTCCCTATCTTCCTATCGACCCCGCCGACGTCGGCCGCCAGTACGAGCCCATAATCCGCATAAACAGCCAGAGCGGAAAGGGCGGCGCGGCCTTCGTTATGTCGCACAACTTCGGTTTCGACATTCCCAAAGCCATGCAGACCGAGTTCGGCCACATCGTTCAGGTCGAGACCGACCGGGTCGGCAAGGAGCTTCCTGCCGAGCGCATCTACGAGCTTTTCAAGGAGGCCTACATCGACGCGAAGAAGCCCTACGAGCTCGTCAAGCACTCCTTCAGCGAGTCCACAGATGAAAACGGCAAATCGCACGTCGTCTTCCGCGGTACGCTCCGCCACACGGACACTACCTTCGATGTCATAGGCGAGGGCAACGGCCCCATAGACGCGTTCTTCAACGCAATACACGGTCAGAAGATGGACCGCTTCACCTTTGTCGACTACAAGGAGCACGCAATCTCCGTCGGCTCGGATTCCATGGCCGTCGCGTATATTCTGCTCCGCGACGATAAGGGCCGAGACGTGTTCGGCGTCGGCATCGATCACAACATCAACCTCGCCCCGCTCCGCGGAATACTCTCCGCGATAAACCGTTCGGTGAACGGCAAATAATATGCGCAGACACAAGCTCCCCGTTCCAGAAGATCAGCGTCCGGAACAGGGAGCTTGGTTTTTTGTTCAGTCGTCGGAATGCACGGAAAGGCGGCCGTTTTTGCTCAGCTTTTTCAACACGCATATACATATTTGATATTTATATTGCGAAAATCCACTTTTTTTGTTATTATTTAAAGTAAGTATTATCCCATTTTGTAGAACTCAAGGAGTTGTTCCAGCTATGAAATTTCACACAAACGGAGTTTACATCAAAAACGGCACGCTTGTCGCCGCGGAGGACGCGGCGCGTTCCGGCTTTGCCCCCGCAGAAGAGTCAAAATGCGGCACTATCACATACGGCATACTTCAGTCGCACAACGTTAGCGGCGACCCTGAAAATCTGAAAATATACTTCGACGCCATGGCTTCCCATGATATAACCTACGTCGGCATAATACAGACGGCTCGCGCATCGGGAATGGAAAAATTTCCCATACCCTACGTCCTTACAAACTGCCACAACAGCCTTTGTGCCGTAGGTGGCACCATCAACGAAGACGACCATGTTTTTGGCCTGTCGGCAGCGAAAAAGTACGGCGGTGAGTTCGTGCCCGCGCATCAGGCCGTCATTCACTCATATATGCGCGAGCGCTACGCAGGCGGCGGCAAAATGATAATTGGCTCCGACTCGCACACGCGCTACGGAGCATATGGCACAATCTCCGTCGGCGAAGGCGGCCCGGAGCTCGCCCGCCAGCTCCTCCGCAGGACCTACGACATCAAGTATCCGCCTGTCGTTGCGGTGCACCTAGCCGGAGCTCCGTGCCCCGGAGTAGGCCCGCAGGATGTGGCTCTCGCGCTCATAGGCTCGGTGTTCAAAAACGGATTTGTCAAAAACTCTGTGCTTGAATTCGTTGGCCCCGGCATAAAAAATCTTTCAATCGAGTACCGCTGCGGCATCGACGTCATGACTACTGAAACCGCGTGTCTGAGCTCGGTCTGGGCGACCGACGGCACGGTGAAGCGCGCGCTTGAATCCTACGGGCGCGAAGACGACTATAAGGAACTTATCCCCGAAGACGGCGCATATTACGACAAGGGTATCGAAATAGACCTATCAGAAATTGAACCTATGATAGCCCTGCCTTTCCATCCGAGCAATGCGTTTACCATCAGGGAATTCAAGGAAAATATGTCCGACATTCTCGCGTCCATCGACGCGGAGGTCGTCGGAAAGCTGTCGCTCAAGGCTCAGCCCGAAAGCCTGCGCAGCAAGATACAAAACGGAAAATTTATTGTCGACCAGGGCGTTATAGCAGGATGCAGCGGCGGCACATATCAAAACCTCATGCGTGCGGCGGAGCTGCTGCGCGGCAGGAAAACTGGAAGCGGCGCTTTCTGGCTGTCCTGTTATCCCGGCTCCATGCCCGTTATGCAGGCGCTGACTAAAAACGGCGCGATAGCCGATCTCATGAGCGCGGGCGCCTCCGTGCGCTCCTGCTTCTGCGGCCCCTGCTTCGGCGCTGGCGACGTACCTGCCAACGGCGCGTTCTCCATACGCCATACGACTAGGAATTTCCCGAACCGTGAGGGCAGCAGGCCCGCCGACGGCCAGGCGTCCTATGTCGCGCTTATGGACGCGCGCTCCATAGCGGCCACCGCTCTAAGCGGCGGTGTGCTTACAGCCGCGACCGAGCTTGATTTTATACCCGCGGACGCGTCCGATGAGCTTTGCGAATACGATGACAGCTCCTACAAATCCCGCGTCTACTACGGCGTCGGCATGCCGGACAGCAGCGCGGAGCTCGTGTTTGGCCCGAACATCACTGACTGGCCGGCGCAGATAGCGATGCCAGAGAACCTAGTTCTCTCCGTCGCCGCCGCGATATACGACCCCGTTACCACGACCGACGAGCTCATACCCTCCGGCGAAACTTCATCCTACCGCTCGAATCCCCCGCGCCTCGCAGAGTTCACGCTCTCGCGCAAGGTTCCCGAATATGTCGGCCGCGCGAAGGATATCCAGAAACTGGAAATTATGCGCCGTGACGGAAACATAAGCTCCGATGTTGGCGAAGCGCTCATGGGCTTTGACGCAAAGTCAACGGGTCTCGGAACTCTCGTTCTCGCCATGCGCCCCGGAGACGGAAGCGCGAGAGAGCAGGCCGCGTCCTGCCAGCGCGTGCTCGGAGGCTGCGCCAACATTGCCCAGGAATACGCTACAAAGCGTTACCGCAGCAACGTCGTCAACTGGGGAATGCTGCCTTTTATACTTCCAGAGCTTGAAAGCTACGGAATAAAGGCCGGAGACAGAGTTCTCATCCCCGGCATCAGAAAGCTGCTCGAGGGCAGCGGTGAGATGTTAAGCGCGACTCTCGTTCAGAGCGATAAGCGCCGTGAGATAACGCTTTCGCTTCCCGGACTCACGCGCGAGGAGCGCGACATCATCCTCGCCGGCTGCCTCATAAACTTCTACGCATAAATTATAAAATTTCTGGAGATTTTTCTGATGAAAAGATTCTTAGCATTTATTTGCGCCATCGCAATACTTCTCTCTCTCGCCGGCTGTGGGAGCGGCGGTTCCTCTTCGTCCGCAAACACGGGCGACGGCGGCCTTGTCGTCGCCGCGACGACGTATCCGATCTACCTGTTTACAACTGCCATCGTCGGAGACGTCGAGGGCGTGACCGTCGAGCAGGTGATAACGGACAAGGTGAGCTGCATACACGACTATACTCTGACCGTTCCGCAGATGAAGATAATCGAGGCGGCGGATATCGTCGTAGAAAACGGCGCGGGTTTTGAGGATTTCATGTCCGACGTGCTCGCAGCCTCGGACGCCGAAGTGGTAGATTCCTCCGAGGGCATTTCTCTTCTTAAAATGATGGAGGACGGAACCGAAGAGGACGACCCGCACATCTGGATGTCGCCGGACAACGCCAAGGTCATGCTCAAAAACATTGCCGACGGACTGTCAGCAGCCGACAGCTCCCACGCCGCAGCGTACAGCGCCAACTATGAGGCCGCCGTAAAGCAGCTGGACGACGCCGCAGACTCGCTCGACGCGGATAAGATTTCCGCGCCGCAGGACTGCAAACTCATAACCTTTCACGACGGGTTCCAGTATTTCGCACAATATTTCGGCTTTGACCTCGTCGCCTCCATCGAAGAGGAATCCGGGAGCGAGGCTTCGGCAAAGGACATAGAAAGCATCGTATCGCTTGTAAAGCAATACGATATTCCCGCAGTATTCACCGAAGTCAACGGCTCCGACACGACCGCCCAGGCTATAGCCCGCGAGACCGGCGCCGGTGTGTACTCTCTCGACCTTATCATGAGCGGCGACGGATCCGGAATAGAGCCTTATATCAAGGCCATAAACGGCAATTACTACACCGTGCATGACGTATTTGCGGCAGCCGCCGGATAATGAAAGGCATACATGAAGATTTCAAAGAGCGTAAAAAAGCATAACGGGCTCGATTGCAGTGAATGCTGCTGCCTGCGCGTCGAGGGGCTCGGCGTAAAGCGCGGGGACGACGTGATACTGCACGATGTGGATATACACATACACTGCGGCCAGATAGTCGCACTCATCGGCCCCAACGGAGCCGGAAAATCCACGCTGTTCAGGGCCGTGCTCGGCCAGATACCGCATACCGGCTCGATAAACTTCGAGCGCGCCGGAGGACACCGCACGCGGCCGCTCATCGGCTATGTTCCGCAGAGCCCGTCTTTCGACAGCGGAGACAGCGTTAGCGTACTCGACCTGTTTTCCGCCGCAATAGCCAAATGGCCGGTATTTCTGCCCATACCCGCGCAGCTGCGCGGTCGCGTCGAATCGTGCCTTTCGCGCGTTCACGCCGAGGAGCTTATCGACAAGCGCATAGGCATGCTCTCCGGCGGAGAGCTTCAGCGCGTGCTGCTTGCCATGGCGCTCGAGCCGCTGCCGCACATCCTTATCCTCGACGAGCCGCTCTCCGGCGTCGACGTTGAGGGCGAAAAGCAGCTTCTTGTGATGCTGGACGAGATACGCATGAACTACGATTTGTCCATATTGCTTTCAACACACGATTTTGCAACGCTCGGCCAGTACGCCGACAAGGTAATATTACTCGACCACACCGTGCTCACCGTCGGAACGGCGGAACAGGTACTGTCCTCAACGGAATTCGCAGACGTGTTCCACCTGACGTTCGGGAAGGAGGACAAATAAATGGAGCTCTGGTATTCCATCGTCTCCATCCTCCCCTTTGACTGGGCGCAGCCCGGCGCGATGTACTTCATGAAAAACGCGCTGCTCGCAATAATAGTCATTTCCCCCCTTTTCGGCCTGCTTTCAACGATGGTTGTCACAAACCGCATGAGCTTTTTCTCAGACGCGCTCGGACACAGCGCCTTTACAGGCATCGCCATCGGCGTCCTGTGCGGCTTTGCTGACCCGATGTGGTGCGCTGCGCTCTTCGCCGTCGTGCTGTCGGCGCTTTTCACCTTTGTCCGCCACCGCAGCAACATGGCAAGCGACACGGTCATCGGCGTCTTTTCTTCGACCGCGGTCGCGGTCGGCATATTTATCGCCACGCTCGGCGGCGGCAGCTTCACCAAATTCAACTCCTACCTGATAGGCGACATACTCAGCGTCGCCCCGGCAAAAATAGGCGTACTCGCGCTCATACTCGCCGCCGTGCTGGTTCTTTGGGTTTTCTCCTTCAACCGGCTCATGCTCTCGTCCGTGCATCCCGCGCTCGCGGGGAGCCGCGGCATCAACGTCGCGTGGCAGGAGGGGTTCTTCTGCGTGGCCGTGGCCGTCGTCGTCACACTGTCAATGACCTGGGTAGGGCTTCTCGTCATCAACTCGCTGCTCGTCCTGCCGGCGGCGGCGGCTCGCAATCTTGCCCGCAATATTCGCCAGTACCACCTGTTTTCGATTCTCGGCGCACTCGCGGCCGGTATCGCCGGTCTGCTGACGTCGTACTATATTGGCTCATCGGCCGGCGCCTGCATAACGATATACCTTGCGATTTATTTCGCCCTCACGTTTGCCTTCAGGAAACGCCGTCTGTAACTCAGCTCGGATACAAAAGCCCGTTTTTTGCCATTTTTTTGTTTATTTATGAAACTTATTCATAAAGCGTTGAATTTCACGCTTTTTATGCTGTAAAATAAATCCAGCAGGTTTCTTCATGTTCCAAAACGCAGTTGATGTCCGTTTTTATGGACAGCGTTCCTGTTATAATCAGGCAAAGTGAAAATCACAGTCTTTTTATTGGAGGAAACTATGGAACAGCTTCTGTTCGTAAGCACAAATTCCAAATATATTGAGGCTGTAAAGCAGGCTCTGCTGACCAGTTACGAGATAACCTGTGCGGCGACATACTCCAGGGCTTATTCCCTGCTGCGCAAAAAGCATTATGGAGTTCTTCTGCTCGGTTTTGACACCGCTGATTTTGAACAGAGCGTCGCAAACGACATGATCGACATCCTCTGTAACGATCCATCGGAGGATACTCCAACCGTATGCATCGTTCCCGAGGGAAATGAATTCCTGGTTTCGGAATCTCTTGCGCTCGGCGCGGCGGATATAATAGCTTATCCCTTCAACCCCGCCATATTTGCCCTGCGCATAGACCGCAGCGCGGAGGTCAGCCTCTGCCGCCGCAATATACGGCTTCGCATGGACGATGCCTTCAGAAGCGCGGAAACGATATCGCTCAACTCTCTGTGCCGCGTCGCCGCAGCTGTGGACGAAAAGGACATCCGTTCCGCGCGCCATTCTCTCAACACCGCCGCTTACGCCGTAGCTATAGGAAAAGCGCTCGACTGGGACGAATACCGCATACGCGCGCTGCATTTTGCCGCGCTGCTGCACGACATAGGAAAGCTCTCGACCCCGGATTACATTCTTCTCAAAACTCAGCCGCTGAGCGGCGCGGATTTCGCCGCCATACGCCTCCACCCGGTCAACGGAAGCGAGCTTCTGTCCGCTATCCCCTCAGCCGCGGAAATCTTGGGCTATGTGCGGCATCACCACGAAAACTACGACGGCACAGGATACCCCGACGGGCTTGCAGGAGCGCAGATACCGATAGAATCGCGCATAATCATTATTGCCGGCGCTTACGACACTATGGTATCCGGGCGTATGTACCGCGAGCCAATATTGCCGGAAAAGGCGCGTGCAGAGCTGCTCGCCAAGTCCGGAACGCAGTTCGACCCGAGACTTGCATCGATGTTTGTCTCATTGCTTGATAGCGGGTTTACGCTTCCCGAGAACGTGGATTTTCCGCTTGCCGAAACTCTGTTCAGCGACGAATGCAGCCTGTTTTTCAGATGCGTCATAAACGAGCAGAGCTCGAAATGGCGCCACGCCGCCGAACGCGACTATCTCACCGGCCTTCGCAACCGACGCAGTGGAGAGACTATGATAAGCCGCTGTCTGGCAAAAGAGGACGGCGCGCTTATGATGATAGACATCGACAATTTCAAACAGGTCAACGATACATATGGACATCTCTCCGGGGATTACGCACTAAAGCAGACCGCCGGGGTATTCACTAGGTGCGCCCGCGGCGACGACATAGTCTGCCGCACAGGCGGAGACGAATATCTCATCTATCTTCGCCGTACGTCCGACCCCGAGACCGTTAAGATGGTCGCGGCGCGCATACTCGACGAGTATGCGGCGCAGATTGAGCGGGACAGTATAATGAAAGGCACCTCGCTCTCTATAGGAATCGCTCTGTCGGATGTAAATTCCCATGATTTTACAGACTTGCTGAACCGCGCGGACAAGGCGCTTTATCACGTCAAGCAGAATGGAAAATCCAATTATTACCTCTACGATTCTCAGGTTCGGAGCTCCTCCGGCATTAAGCGCGGCAGCCGCGCCGACATGGATCAGTTGATTGAGCTTATTAAAAACCGCAATTCCGAAATCGGCGTGTTCAGAATAGATTTCCGGCAGTTCAACAGGATATACGAATTCGCCTCCCATTTTGCACGAAGAAACGACCAGGAGCTGACGGTCATTCTGCTCACGCTCCATTCGGCCTCAATGCTAGACTCCGACCTTGAACACATAGAATTCGCGATGCATAATCTTGAAAAAGCGATAAACGCTTCTCTGCGCAGCGTCGATATTTCCGCGCAATACAGCAGCTCACAGTATGTCGTCGTACTGATGGGCAGCGACAAGTACGGTGCAGGTATAGCATGCAGCCGCATAAGCCGCCATTTCTACGAGCTTTTCAGCGAGGGCTCGCTATCCCTTGACTACATGGTAGCTTCCATAGGCGAAAGCAAGGAAAACGTCGGGCAGCAAAAACTGCTGTAAAAAACGAACTCCCGCGCGTTCACAAAACGCGCGGGAGTTTTCTTATTTATGTTGCAAGTAGAAATTCAGTCTCAGTCCTCGTCGTGAGGCTCGGACTCTTCCTCTTCTTCGTCTCCGACCTCGAACACGAGCTTTTCTCCGCAGCTCGGGCAGATAACCTCGCCGTCGTCAAGTACGGACTCGTCGAAATAAATGGTGTCGCCGCACTTGGGGCAGGTTGCCTCAAAGCCTTCGTCGTCCTCGTCTTCATCGTCCTCGTAGTCGTAGACCGCGTCTTCGACATCCTCAAGGTCGTCGCTTATGGCATCTATCTCGTCGAACATCTCCGCCTGGTCGCTTTCAATATCCTCAAGCTCAAGCGCGATATCGCCGAGAATATCCATCATCGCAGAGAGCACCTTGCCCTCCTTGCTGTTCTCAGTGTCCAGATCGAGGCCCGCGGCCAGTCCCTTGAGATAAGAGACCTTTTCGGAAATAGTCATAATCATGCGCTCCTTTCATCTTTTAAGCTGCGTTAATATTATTATACAGCAACAGCGTTTTTATTGCAGAGCAATAAAAACGCTGTTTTTTATCAGCCCTTGACTCGTTCCAGATATTCGCCGGTACGGGTATCGACCTTTATTTTGTCGCCCGTGTTTATGAACAGGGGAACCTTTATCTCAGTTCCGGTTTCAAGCGTGGCCGGCTTCGTCACGTTTGTCGCGGTATCGCCGCGGATGCCCGGCTCCGTTTCGGTTACGGTCAGTTCCATGAAGTTCGGGAGCTCGACTCCGAAGACGTTTCCCTTGTAGCTAAGCACTTTGCACATGGTATTTTCGGTTATGAAACGGAACCCGTCGCCAAGCATCTCGCGGTTGAGCGGGACCATGTCGAAAGTCTCCTGATCCATGAAATAATACAGGTCCCCGTCGCTGTAGCTGTACTGCATGTCCTTGCGGTCAACAAAAGCCTGCTCGAACTTGGCGGTGGGGTTGAACGATGTCTCGGTAACGCCGCCGGTAACGACGTTTCTCATCTTTGTGCGGACAAAGGCAGCGCCCTTGCCGGGTTTAACGTGCTGAAACTCAACGACGGTCATGATCTTTCCGTCCATCTCGAAAGTCACGCCGTTTCTGAAGTCTCCTGCGGTAATAGTTGCCATATTTTATATCCTCCCAAATATATGAATAGCGATCGCGGATAATCATCTTTTTACAGATATATTTTACAGTATCCGCCTTGGTATTGCAAGCATTTTGAAGCCCAAATATCAGGCTTTATACTCTTTTTCAGCCTCTTTGCGGCGGCGTCTCCGCGCCGGCAGCCTGAACGGAAGCTGAAGCGTGTAACACAGACGATGCCACGGGCTTTTAAGACCGCCGACCTGGCACACAATATACGACGTTATACCGCACCTGTTCGCGCCGAGCACATCCGTCGTCACTCTGTCGCCGACGAATGCAGTTTCGTCCGTGGACGCCCCAGCAAGCTCCATGGCGCGCTCTATCCCGTGCCTGCCCGGTTTGCCCGCGCGCCCTATATACGGCGCGCCGAGCGCTTTACAGTAGTTTTCAACGCGCGTGCCTGAGCGGTTGTTTGAAACTATCATAAGCTTTATTCCGGAAGCGTCCAGAGCCGCCTTCCATTGCCTCACCTCGTCCGTCGGCGAATGCGAGGCCCTTTCGGCCACAGTGTTGTCAAGGTCCGCGAGAAGAAGCGTTATGCCATTTTTATTCAGGTATTCTGGCGTTATCTCTGTAAAACGCCTGAACTCCCTGTCAGCGACCAAAGAAAAGCTCATAAATGCCTCCCCTCCCGCATAACTTAATTTGACGTTTAATCAGTATATCATTTCGGACGATACGGCACAAGGGGGAATCGGCAATGCGTCTTTATCTGTCGGCGGCTCCGGAACGCATGGCCGAAGCGGAACGCCTAGGTCTCCATCCGGCGCATCTCGCATATCGCGCTGAAAGGGGCGGACACCTGCTTATAAAAAGAGGCTGCGGCAATTTCCGCGGCGGACTGCTCGTCCTGACCGATGCCGCCCTCCCGCGCCTTGCTCAGTCCGAAGCCGAATGTCTGTCGCGTGAAATTTGCACCGAGTGCTCCGCTCGCGGCTTTGAAGGCGCCGCGGCTGATTTCGAGGCAGCTCCCGACGATGGCAAGATTGTGCTGCTTCGCTGCCTTTGCGCGGCGCTCCGCGCGGACGGGCGGAAGTTATACGTCCCCGAAGCATATGGCCGGAGCGTTTCCGAGGCCGTCGTTCTAGTCTGTACCGCCGTTTCCGGCGGGACGCTCAAATACAGGCTTCAAGGCGCCATACGCGAGTTTGGGGCAAACCGCGTCGCCGCGGACTTTGCACGCGTGTCGATGGATTTTCCGCTTCCGTCGCCGGGCGGCAGCGGGCGCACAACATCCGTCGGTGAGCTCGAGTCGCTTATGACCCGGCTCTCTCCTGCGGTATTCTACTCGGCCGAGCTGTGTGCCAAATACTTCACCTACTCGGCCGGAGGCGGAACGCGGCTTTATCTTTTCGACGACGCGGGAACGATGAATGAAAAAATCCGTTTTGCCGGAACTCTCGGAATCAACGAGGGCTTTCTTCAGTACGGCGAAGTGAGCGACATCCTGCTCCGGATGTTTTCCAAGCACTGACGAACTCAAAAAATCCTGCACACGAAAGTGTGCAGGATTTTCAGCGAATCAATAAAATCTCTTTTTGTTCTTACGGGCGGCTTCCGACTTCTTGCGGCGCTTAACACTGGGACTCTCATAGCACTCGCGCTTACGGACCTCTGCCAGGACGCCTGACTTCGCGCAGCTTCGCTTAAAGCGCTTCAGCGCATTTTCCAGAGACTCGCCTTCTCTAAGACGAACTTCGGACATTGTTTTCCCTCCCTCCAACGTATCGTCCTTAAGACGATACTTAAGGGCCATAACGATATGGCTTTAACGATAGTATTATACAAACCAAGCTAACTTTTGTCAAGAAATTGTTGGGCAAATTCCGGCGTTTTTTGCTGTTTTTCGTATTTTGCTCATTTCACTATAAGGTTTACAAGCTTATTTTTAATGTAAATAGTCTTCACAATCTGTTTTCCGCCTACCTGTTTTGCTATTTTCTCGCTGGCGCAGGCTGCGGCAACAACATCGGCCTCGGCGCTGTTAAGCGGCATATCGACCGTACCCTTGAACTTTCCGCCCACCTGAACAGCTATTGTGACGGTCTCGGAGATGGTCTTGCTCTCGTCGTACTCCGGCCACGGTTGCTTAACGATGAATCCCTCGAAACCGAGGTTGTGCCACATCTCCTCGCATATGTGCGGGGCAAAGGGCGAAAGCATGAGCAGCAGAGCTTTGAAATCCGCCTTGTTCAGACCATTGTCATAGAAATCGTTCACGAGCGACATGAGCGCGGCTATCGCGGTGTTGAACTTCATCTCGTCAATGTCGGAGGCAACTTTGCGTATCGCCTTGTGTATTGCGGCGGCGTTCTTTTCGGAATACTCGACGCCGTCGGCCATATCGCTCTCCGATAGGTTCCACACGCGGTCCAGGAACCGCTTGCACCCTCTCACCGCGTTGTCCGACCATGCGGCGACCTTCTCAAAATCACCGATAAACATGATGTAAAGGCGCATCGTGTCCGCGCCATACTGCGCCACAACGTCGTTAGGGTTGACGACGTTGCCCAGGGATTTGGACATCTTTACGCCGCCCTCGCCGAGTATCATGCCGTGGCTCGTGCGTTTCTGATACGGCTCCTTTGTCGGAACGACTC
>JAYFRC010000076.1:0-2038 GCA_034926415.1 Oscillospiraceae bacterium | reverse complement strand
CTGCCAAAAGTGGAAGATGTAATCGGCAAGCCCCTCTCCCCTTATGCCATTACCAAATACGTGAATGAATTGTATGCCGATGTGTTTTCTAAAACCTACGGTTTGGAGTGTATAGGATTGCGTTATTTCAACGTGTTCGGCAGGCGTCAAGATCCCAATGGAGCTTATGCGGCAGTTATCCCTTTGTTTGTAAAAAAACTGATCAATCACGAATCGCCCGTTATTAACGGTGATGGTGAGTACAGCCGCGACTTTACCTATATCGACAATGTCATTCACATGAACCTGTGTGCTATGGAAACCACAAACCCCGAAGCCATCAATCAGGTTTACAACACCGCCTACGGCGAAAGAACCACGTTGAATCAATTGGTTGAATACCTGAAAGAATATTTATCCGAATACGATTACGAAATCAGTAAAGTGGAGGTGATCCATGGCCCCAATCGTGCAGGCGATATCCCCCACTCCTTAGCCTCCATAGAAAAAGCCAAACGTCTGCTTGGTTATAACCCGGAATATTCGATGAAAGAAGGATTAAAGGAAGCCATCAACTGGTATTGGGAGAATCTGTAAAACATAAAATATAGACATAATATGAAAATAAACAGTGAAAACGAAAAAGACGGTTTTTCATATTTCGAACATAGAATTTGTGTTATCGGTCTTGGATATGTAGGATTACCGCTGGCACGTCTGTTCAGCACGAAATATAAAACCATTGGTTTCGATATCAATCAAAATCGTGTCGATGAAATAATGAGCGGACACGATTCCACTTTGGAAGTAGAAGATGAACTGTTGCAAGCTGCTCTTGCAAATGGTTTTAAATGTACAACCCACATTGACGATATCCGCAATTGCAACTTCTATGTGGTAACAGTTCCTACCCCGGTTGACCGGAACAATAATCCCGATCTCACTCCGCTTTATAAAGTCAGCGAAACTGTGGGAAAAGTAATCTCCAGGGGTGACATTGTGGTTTTTGAATCCACCGTTTATCCGGGAGTTACGGAAGATGAATGTATTCCGGTTGTGGAAAAAGTGAGCGGATTAGTTTATAACAAAGATTTCTTTGCCGGATACAGCCCTGAGCGGATTAATCCCGGAGATAAAATGCGCACTGTGGAAAAAATTACAAAAGTAACTTCGGGCAGTACACCGGAAATTGGAAAGATCGTAAACGATGTTTATGCATCTGTTATAACGGCAGGTACCCATTTGGTACCCACCATCCGTGTGGCAGAAGCCGCTAAAGTGATCGAAAACTCGCAACGCGATATCAATATCGCCTTTGTAAACGAGCTGGCAAAGATTTTCAATAAAATGAACATTGATACTCAAGACGTGTTAGAGGCAGCAGGAACAAAATGGAATTTTCTCCCTTTTAAACCGGGATTAGTGGGCGGACACTGCATTGGTGTAGATCCGTTTTACCTGGCACAGGCGGCACAGCGCTACGGTTATAATCCTGAAATAATTCTTGCCGGACGCAGAATGAACGACGGCATGGGCGAATACGTAGCCGATCAGGTAGTGAAGCTGATGCTGAAAAAAGGAATTCAGGTATTGGGTTCCCATGTCTTGGTGTTGGGTTTTACCTTTAAAGAAAACTGTCCCGATGTACGCAACACCAAAGTGATAGATGTTGTGAAAACCTTGGAAGATTATAATGCCAACGTTACCATTTACGACCCGTGGGCTAATGCGGAAATTGCTAAACATGAATACGGTGTGGATGTACTGAATGAACTACCCAAAAGACAGTTTGATGCAGTGATTTTAGCTGTGGCACATAATGAGTTTAAAACGATCGATATCTCTACCATTACCAATGGAAATAAAGTGGTGTATGATGTAAAGGGGATGTTGGATGCTAAATTGGTGGATAGTAAACTATGATTAGTGCAAATAAAATGCTTAATAATGATCTTATTTCCGTTATAATTCCAACTTTTGGTAGGAGTTCCTATCTTATAAGAGCTTTAACTAGTGTTTTAGATCAAACCTACAGTAATATTGAAATTATAATTGTTGA
>JAYFRC010000100.1:0-10270 GCA_034926415.1 Oscillospiraceae bacterium | reverse complement strand
TGACATCGCTAGTATTTCTCATCCCTTTGTTTTACATTTCCATGGGACACATGGCGGGGCTTCCCCTGCCCATGATTCTCATGGGCCGCGAAAACGCCGTATCCTTTGCGATGGTGCAGTTTCTTTTGCTGCTGCCGATAGTTTTCGTCAACAGCGCGTATTACAAAGGCGGCTTCAAATCGCTCATAAAACGCGTGCCGAACATGGACGCACTGATTGCCGTCGGCTCGGGCGCTGCGCTGGCTTACGGTGTGTTCGCCATATTAATGATAGGCTACGGCCTTGGCCACGGCCTGCCTGAAATCGCGGACAGCTACCGCCACTCGCTCTACTTTGAATCGGCGGGAACTATACTGACTCTTATCACCCTCGGCAAATACCTCGAGACGCGCTCGCGCGGAAAGACTGCTGACGCCATATCGCGGCTCGTCAATCTCGCGCCCAAAACCGCTTCCGTCATACGCGGCGGCGAAGAGCGCTCGATACCCGTCGAGGAAGTCGTCGTCGGCGACGAACTCATTGTAAGGCCCGGTCAGAGCATACCCGTCGACGGGGTGGTCATCTCCGGCAGCTCGTCGGTGGACGAATCCGCTATAACCGGCGAGAGCATACCGGCCGAAAAAGAAGCCGGGAGCGCCGTCACCGCCGCGACCGTAAACCGCGTGGGAACGCTGCGCTTTCGCGCCTCCAGAGTCGGAGCCGACACTACGCTTGCGCAGATAGTCCGGCTCGTTGAAGAGGCCGCGTCGTCCAAAGCTCCTGTTGCGAGGCTGGCCGACAAAATAGCGGGCATTTTTGTCCCGACGGTCATGGCGATCGCGCTTGTGACGCTGATAGTCTGGCTCGCTCTCGGCCAGGGTTTTGAGGCCGCGCTCAGAGCCGGAATATCCGTACTTGTTATCTCCTGCCCCTGTGCGCTCGGCCTCGCCACCCCCGTTGCGATAATGGCCGGAACCGGCAAGGGCGCGGAGCGCGGCATACTTATCAAATCCGCCGCGGCGCTCGAAACGCTGTGCAAAATAGACACCGTAGCCCTCGACAAGACTGGAACGGTCACCGAGGGCAGACCGCGCGTCACCGACGTCGAGCCGTTTTCAATATCCGACGCCGAGCTTGTCGGCATAGCCGCCGCGCTTGAGCAGCCGTCGGAGCACCCGCTTGCCGAGGCCGTGCGCGAATACGCGGCGGAGCACGGGATAAAGCCCGCGCAGATAGAAAATTTCAAGGCGTCGTCCGGTCTTGGAGTCAGCGGAAATATCGGCGAAGCGGTATGTGTCGCGGGCAACGCGAGATTCATGCGCGCGCTCGGCATTGACGTAAAGGGCGAGGGCGAAAAGTTTGAGCGCGACGGAAAGACGCCGCTGTTCTTTTCCCGCGACGGAAAACTCGTCGGAATAATCGCCGCCGCAGATAAAGCCAAGGCCTCGAGCGCCGAGGCGATAGACGCGTTTTCAAAGCTTGGCCTTTCCGTCGTGATGCTGACCGGCGACGGCAGGGGCGCGGCGGAAGCCGTCGGCAAGCCGCTCGGCATAACCGAGGTGATTTCCGAGGTAATGCCTCAGGGCAAGGCGGAGCATATAAAAGCTCTCCGCGAAAAAGGCAGGCGCGTCGCCATGATCGGCGACGGGATAAACGACGCTCCCGCGCTCGCCTCGGCAGACGTCGGGCTAGCCATAGGAGCGGGCACTGACGTCGCTATCGAGTCGGCGGACGTCGTCCTCATGCGCAGCGACCTTCGCGACGCGGCCGCGGCAATCGAGCTTTCGCACGCGACTATGCGGAACATAAAGCAAAACCTTTTCTGGGCGTTTTTCTACAACGCCATAGGAATACCGATAGCCGCCGGCGTTTTCTATCCCATATTCGGCTGGCAGCTAAGCCCCATGTTCGCCGCCGCCGCGATGAGCTTCAGCTCCGTATGCGTCGTTACGAACGCACTGCGGCTGCGGAGGTTCAGGCCGAAAATATCCGGCGCGGGTGAAGAACCGGCAAAACCCGGACAGATTAAAAAAGTTCTCGTCATCGACGGCATGATGTGCGACCACTGTGTAAAGCGCGTCTCGGCCTCCCTCGCATCCGTGGAAGGCGTCGACGCCGTTGATATAAGCCTTGAAAAAAAGCGTGCAGTCGTGACGCTCGACCGTCCCGTCGACGACGAGACATTGCGCCGCGCCGTTGAAAAAGACGATTATTGGGTGGTGAGCGTAAATGATGGCTGACAAAAAGAAGGTCACGCGGCTGCTGAACACGGCGCGCGGCCAGATGGAAGGCATAATCCGCATGATAGAGGACGATCGCTACTGCATCGACATATCGAATCAGATAATGGCCACGCAGTCCATACTGAGCAAGGCCAACAGCGAGGTGCTGAAAGCGCACGTCAATCACTGCGTGCGTCAGGCCGTTGAAAGCGGCGACGACGCCGACAGAAAGCTGGAAGAAATTTCCGGAATACTTGACAAACTTACAAAGCAATAACAGGAAAATTTATATAAGGAGAGATTCAGCATGAAATTCAAAGTCGTTACCATCGAGGGCATGAGCTGCAAGCATTGCGCGGCGGCCGTTGAAAAGTCATTGAAAGCGGTTATGGGCGTTGACTCCGTGTCGGTGGAGCTTGAAAAGGGTAAAGCCGTACTTGAGACCAACGGCGGCGTTTCGGACGAGGCGATAATCAAAGCCGTAGCCGACGCCGGCTACAAGGCGGTAAGCATAGAATAAGCGAAACGCCAAAAAGGGCGCGGGATAAATCCCGCGCCCTTTTTTCATTTTATTCAATCGGCACAACACACTCCCAAAGCCACCTGTATATCGGCATCAGCGTGCCGAAACGCTCCGCTAGATGCGTCGTGAGCTCCGCGCTCATGTTTTCCGAATTCCATGGTTCAAATGTCGAGAACCCGAAATATCTGAGGTTGTACCATTTGTCTACCGTCGGCGAAACGCTGCCCCTGGGCCGCTTGTATTCCTCGCCGTAGAGGTCGAAGAGCCCGTCGCGCTCAAACTTTGTTATGAGCCGCGAAAGGCTTCCGCCGTCGGCTTCGGCCTTTGCGCGGAAATTCTTCATAAATCCCGCAGCGCACATATAGCAGCCCATGCCGTAGCTTATGCCTTCGGCGCTCACCTCGGCAAAAAACGTCGGTGTTTCCGACCAGTGGTCAAATCGCTCCCAGAGTATGAACCACAGCTTGTCCTTATACGGCCCGTCCGGGCACGGACGTCGCGCGTCGCGGTAGATGCGCGAGCACTTCCAGCCGAAATCCCTCTTGTATTTTTTGTTCATCAGCGCGCAGAGATCCTCCGCGAGCGCCTTCGTTGGCTCGTATGCCTCCGTCACGTAAAGCTGTTTGTTCTCTGAAAACCACTCGCGGTTGTTGTTAAAGCGCACCGCGAAGAAAAAATCTATCATCTTTTTGCCGTATCCTGAAAACATCATATCGCCTCCACCACGGGAATATCGACTATTAAAAGCGCCTGCGACAGCGCGTATTCGATGGTCCGCATCGTGCCTCCGGCGCAGCCGTCGTACACGGCGATGAGCATCGACGCGCGGTCTACCATGTATCTGTTGCGCCGCTGCATGCAGCTTGAGGAATAATGGTCCTGCACCATCGTCTCATAGTCGCACTTTTCGAGCAGCGCATCGTACCTCGTGCGCTCGGCATCCGTCCAGCTCTGCGTCTGAGTCGGGCAGGGTATCGCGGCCTCGAGCGTTATGTCGGGATGTTTTTCTTTCAGCTCCGCGACTATCTCTCCGAAATACATATCGCAGCCGCGCGCCATGCCGCATATGAAATGCGTGTAGTCAGCGCGGTAGGCCTCCTCGACGGCGTCGCGCATCCGTGCTTTCAGGGCGGTGCAGCGCACGTCGCTCTCGTCGCCGCCCCAGGGCAGCTTTGTCGGCCTGTGCCCCGTAAAGGCGCAGGAGCTCTGTCTTGCCCGCATCAGATATTCCTCACTTTCGGCGTGATAACAATAAAACAACAATATGATAAACTCGACGGGCGTATTTGTCAAAAATTATGTGTTGCAATTCGACAGGAATCGTATATAATGGTCTTACAAAATAAAGAATCTTCAGGGCGGGGCGTAATTCCCCACCGGCGGTAAAGTCCGCGAGCGTGCTTTCCCTAGTGCGCATGAATCGGTGCAACTCCGATACCGACAGTATAGTCTGGATGGAAGAAGATGTACCATGCAATTTGCATTGCATACATTTCCTTTACGCCCGAAAGAATTTTCTTTCGGGTCTTTTTTTCGCCCCGAGGAAAAAAGGAGTGTAAAAATCCAATGGCAAGCGCAAATAAGACTCACAAGCTGATCGTGGCGGCAATGCTGTCCGCGGTCGCGACGGTGCTGATGTTTCTCGACTTCAGCATCCCCATGCTCGTCCCATCGTTTATCAAGCTGGACATATCCGAGCTCCCCGCGCTTCTGGCTTCGTTCAGTCTCGGCCCCGGCTACGGCATAGCCGTCTGCCTCGTCAAGAACCTCATCAACCTCTCACGCACCTCGACCGCCGGCATCGGCGAGCTGTGCAACTTCATGATGGGCGCGGTGTTCGTGCTTGTCGCCGGACTCGTCTACAAAAAGAAAAAGACCCGCAAACGCGCATTTTTAGGCTCGCTCATAGGCGCGGTGGTCATGGCACTGATGAGCGTTCCCATCAATTACTTCATAACCTACCCCATCTACGCAAACTTTATCCCGCTCGAGGGCATCGTCGCCATGTACAAGGCCATAATCCCCAGCGTCGACAGCCTGCTCGAGTGCCTGCTTATTTTCAACCTCCCGTTCACTTTCGTCAAGGGCATGATCGACGTCGCTCTGTGCTTCCTTATTTACAAGCCGCTGTCTCCGATATTGCATAGATAGCCAAACTCTAAGAGCGCCTGAAAAGGCGCTCTTTTCTTTGCTATTTTATCAAACAAACGTTTGATTTTATTTTATAATTGTGATAAAATGAAAGCATCAGAGTTTTTTCTCGAAAAGATAGAAAATCCCTTTTCGGAAGGTAACGACTCCCGTTTGGGCATACCCGAGCTTTTCATAAAGCCGCAGTGCGAATGGATTTAACGAAAAAGCGTCAAGGCGGATAGATTCAATTCCCATACTTTTCGCCAATTTTTCGACCTGCAACATGGTGCGGGTTCCGATTCCCATATGTTGAAAATCAGGATCGACGCACAGCCTATGCACCACCGCATATGAGGACAAAGGATATTTCCAGTTGCCGTCAGAATACTCAGGATCGCATATCTGGTTCAAAACGAAAACAGAAATGGGCTGCTCGTCAATTATGTATAAATACAAAGTATCGCCGGCGATGTCGCTTTTGAGGATTTTCTCATCCGGATATATATCATCCCATTGATAAATTCCCTTGTCGTCCATGCTGTGAATGGCTTTTTTGAAAAGAGAAACTATTTCAGTTAAGTCCGCAGGCACTGCCTTTCTGACATGCTCTGAATGAAAGCTTTTCTTTGGCATGGCACAGTCTTCTTTGGTATTTGTGATTGTAACGCGCTCAGGCAGTGGTTTTCCCTCAGAATCGATGACCGACGCTTCGCGATTTCGTTTGTCGATGTCATTTCCACAGTAAAACAAAGCCATCCCTCCATGTTCATGTTCGGCACAGACAGGGCTGCCCTCTGTCTGTTACGCTCATTATCCCATATCCATCACAGCATGACAAGTTTTAATACGGTGTTTTTCAACACCGTAAATACATTATACGGGGAGGGTTTCGCATGTACCGCACGATACTTCACTGTGATATGAACAGTTTCTTCGCGTCCGTGGAGCTTCTGTCCTTTCCTGAGCTCTGCTCACGCCCCGTCGCGGTCTGCGGCGACCCTATGGCGCGGCACGGCATAATCCTCGCGAAAAACGAGCCTGCCAAAAAGTACGGCATAAAGACCGCCGAGACAATCTGGCAGGCGAAAAAGAAATGCCCCGACCTTGTGCTGCTCCCGCCGCACCACGAAAAATACCGCGAATACAGCGTGGAGATAAACAAAATCTATGAGCGCTACACCGACCTCGTCGAGCCGTTCAGCATCGACGAAAGCTGGCTCGACGTGACCGGCACCATCCACCTTTTCGGCAACGGCGAGCATATCGCTGACGAGATACGCGCCGCCCTGCGCAAAGAGCTCGGGCTGACCGCTTCCGTCGGCGTGTCGTTTAATAAGATATTTGCAAAGCTCGGCAGCGACTATAAAAAGCCCGACGCGACGACGATCATCTCCCCCGAAAACTGGCGCGGCATAGTCTTCCCGCTTCCCGTTTCCTCGCTGCTTTTTGTCGGTAAAAACTCGTCCGACGTGCTGCACAAATACGGCATCGATACCATCGGCCAGCTCGCCGCGTGTAAAAAAGAGCTGCTGACCGATATGTTCGGCAAGCCCGGAATACGGCTTTACGAGTACTCCAACGGCCTTGAAAACTCGCCCGTGCTCAGATTCGACGAGCGCGAGGATATAAAATCCGTCGGCAACGGCACGACGTTTCCGCGCGACCTCGTCACGCGCGACGAGATAAAAACCGGCATTGCCATACTGTCGGATATGGTCGCCGTGCGGCTGCGGCGCCATGGGCTCTACGCGACCGGGATACAGGTCACGATACGCGACCCGTCGTTCAAAACGATAACGCGGCAAAAGCAGCTTCAGCGCGGAACCCATCTCGCGGTCGAGATAATGGACGCGTCTATGGAGATAATTGACAATTCCTGGAAAATATCGAACCCGATACGAATGCTGACGGTGACGGCTCTGTCTCCCGTAAGCGCGGATGAGCTCTCGGAGCAGCTTGACCTGCTGTCGGAGCAGAGCGGCAAATCGCGCGAAAAAGCCGAAAGCATCGAAAAGGCCATGGACGGCATACGCGGCAGATTCGGGCGCGGAGCGATAGCCTACGGCGCGGCGGTCAAGGACGACCTCATTACGGAGCCTGATATTGCAAAGAACAAAAAATAAAACGCTTAAGAGTCGATCCATGCGGCTTTTAAGCGTTTTATAACACATATCTATAGTCTTATTTTAATATATAAGTTTCCGCATCGGCTTTTCGCTTGCCGCGTGTTTATTTCACCTTGGGAAGCGTGGAACCGCCGTACGGCATGGCGATTATAGTAGCGTCCCTTCCAAGCGTTGAAAGCGCCGCGTCGAGCGCGCTCTGCGCGCTTGCAAACTTTTTCATGAACACCTTTTGCGTCTCCTCCTCGCTCCAGTCGGAGACGAGATATATGCTCGCGTGCTGCTCAACGAGCGCTATCGCCGCGGCCTTGTGCCCTCCGAGCATGAACTTCGCGTTGAGCCTGTCGATGATGTCCTTCGGCATATTCGCCTCGCGGAACCACGTCTCGAACGTTTTTTCTCCGTAGCCCTCCTTGCAGCAGCCGATGAGGATTATTATCCCTCCGTCCCTGACCGCGTGCTTGGCATTGTCGAGCGCCTTCTGCGTCTGGTAGAGATTCGCGTCCTTCGGCGCGCCGCCCTGCGACACGAGCACTATGTCTGCGCGGGAATCTATTTTTTTGAGATACAGTCCCGCGAGAAATTCACAGCCCTCGCGGTGGGCCTTCACAACGTCGCCCGCGACCGCGCGTATGATGTTCTTGTGCGCGTCCAGCACGACGTTCAAAATGAAATCGACCCCGACCATGCGGCCGGCCTCCTCGATGTCATCGCGCACGGGATTACCTTCGAGGTGTCCCGCGTACGCCTCGCTCTCGACCATGTGGCGGTGGTTCATTTGTATCGCGGCGCGTGTCGAAACGCCGGGCATTATGGCCTTGTAGCCGCCGCTGTATCCCGCAAAATAATGAAACTCTATGTTGCCAAGGCATATACGTCTGTCGGCCTCGACCACTGCGCGCATTATCTCGACCGGCGTTCCGGAGGAAGTCGTGCCGATGAACTCCACGTCGTCCGGATCGCTGTCGATGCAGCGTATCTCGCGGTAAGCGCGCTCTCCCGCAAGGTGCTCACGCTCCGCGTCGGTCTGGGCGCGGTGCACTCCGCGCGCAAACACGAGCGTTATGTCCCCCGCCTCGCAGCCGGCGGCGTAAAGCTCGTCGAGCAGCGCGGGCATGACCTTCCACGTCGGCATCGGGCGCGAGATGTCCGACGTGACGATGACTATCTTCTCGCCGCGTCTGACAATATCCTTAAGCCTCGGCGAGCCTATCGGCGAAGCTATAGCCAATCGCACCATCTCGTCCTCGCTCATCTCCGGCAGCTTCAATTCATTCGGCTCGAGTATGCCTATGACATTCGCGTCCGGCGCCTCTACGGTCTCCATCCTGTTGTCGTATCCGAATTCTATCTTCATGTCCGCACCCGCTTTTTTCGTATATGCAGTATATTTTAGCACATCTCTTTTCATCGCACAATAACGCTCTCTCAGCTCTCGCTTCCGCGCATAGCCTCCTCGAGCTTTTCAAGCGCCTTTTTCTCAATGCGCGATACATAGGAGCGCGAGATGCCAAGCTCCTCCGCTATTTCGCGCTGCGTCTTCGGCACGGAATACCCTATGCCGTAGCGCTTCCCTATTATCTCCGCCTCGCGCGGCGTCAGCGTGTCGCTTATCGCTTTTCTAAGCTGCGCCTGAAGCTCGCGCGACGATAGGTCGTCGAGCATCGTGTCGTCCACGCTTACTACGTCCATCAGAGACAGCGAGTTTCCGTCCTTGTCGGTTTCGATGGATTCGGAAAGGCTCACCTCGCCCGCCGTCTTTTTCTGGCTTCTAAAATACATCAGTATTTCATTTTCTATGCACCTCGCCGCGTAGGTCGCGAGCCTTACGCCTCTGTCCGCGCGGTAACTGGATATGCCCTTTATAAGTCCTATTGTTCCTATCGATATCAGGTCTTCCCTGTCTCTCGTTTTTGTGTAGTATTTTTTGATAATGTGCGCCACCAGTCTAAGGTTCCGCTCTATAAGCACCTCTCGCGCGTCCAAGTCTCCTGCCGCGCACAGCTCGAGATATTTTTTCTCCTCTGCCGCGGACAGCGGCTTTGGGAACGTACCCGCTGTACCTGACATCCGCAGCGTCAGCATAAGACTGTTCGTCAGCAGCAAAAGCGCCGCTGAAATCATAGGCTGCGCCTCCTCTCATACACGATTCCTATGACTCGGCGGGAAGTCCTTATTACTCCCCGGCGGCAATGTTTATACACAAAAAATAAGCGGACGTGCGCTGTGATGCCGTTTCCGGCATACGTCCGCAGTATTTATAATATTAATGTTATCATAGGTATTTAGGTCATTCGGCCAAGTTATGCTTCGGACGCGCCAAAGTCCCTTGTCTTTCCGCTGCCGCGATGGTATTATTTTTCAGAGAACAGGTGGTGATTTCATGTATGACGAGCTTACCGAAATCGATATAAAAAAGATGCGCGAGGAGATGGAGTACCGCATAACGGAGCTGCGTCCCAAGCTAATCGAGGATGTGCAGGCCGCGCGCGCTTTCGGCGACCTGAGCGAAAACTATGAGTACAAATGCGCCAAGAGCGACAAAAACCGCAACGACAGCCGCATACGCTATCTCGAACGCATGATAAAGACCGCCAAGGTCATTTCCTCAGCCTCTGGCGCCGACGCAGCCGGGCTTTTCGACACACTCGTGCTGTTCAACGAAAAACTCGGAAAAGAACAGAAGATACGACTCGTGACGACTCTGCGCCAGGACGCGCTCAAAGGTCTTATAAGCAAGGAATCCCCTGTCGGCAAGGCGCTTATGGGGCGCAAGGCCGGCGACCGCGTGCTGATAAAAGTCAACCCCGAGATAGAGTACTATGTAGTGATAAAGTCTATCGAAAAGGGAACGGACGACGAAAGCCTCGACATAAGCAGCTACTGAACGCATAGTCCAGAAAGAGTTTTTCAAACAGATGTTCGCCATGAGCATTAAGCCTGCGCCTCCGGCACCGGAGTTTCGGCCACGCCCTCCTTTAGCGGGCAAAGCACGCGCCCCCTCGCGCCCAAATGCCGGCGCGAGGGGGCTTGTTTGCTTATAAGGCAGCATATTTCGGAAGTTATGGGGGTTATTAACAATGTAATTAAAAATATTGAGTTGAAAAAAATGTCGTATGCTCTATAATTAGTATTGTAAATGGTTTGCTGCGTACATGCAGCACATAAAATTTTTAGGAAGTGGAAAGAATGAGCGAAAAAATGCAGGCAAGCGATCTCGGGTTGTTGGAACCGGTACTGAAAGATTACGCAAAGGTACCGGGCAGCCTTATCACGATACTGCAGAAGGC
>JAYFRC010000014.1:0-4024 GCA_034926415.1 Oscillospiraceae bacterium | reverse complement strand
GCCGCCCCATGGGGTCGAGCATCGCCGTGGCCTCGTCGAGCACTATACACTCCGGCTCCATCGCTAGCACGCCCGCTATCGCTATGCGCTGCTTCTGTCCGCCAGAAAGCAGGTGCGGAGCGTGTTTTGCAAACTCCGACATGCCTACCGCCGCCAGCGCATCGTCCACGCGCTTTCTTATCTCCTCAGTCGGCACGCCGAGATTTTCCGGCGCGAAAGCCACGTCCTCCTCGACAACGTTTGCAACCATCTGGTTGTCCGGGTTCTGGAACACCATACCGACGCGCCGCCGTATCTCGAGCAGCGCGCTTTCATTTTTGGTGTCAAAGCCAAAGACCGTCATCACACCGCCGCTAGGCAGAAGTATGGCGTTCATGTGCTTTGCAAGCGTCGATTTGCCCGAACCGTTGTGGCCGAGTATTACGACGAAGCTTCCCTTTTCAATTGTAATGTCAACATCGTCGAGAACTTTTTCGCTCTTTCGTCCTTCTTCCTCGGGATACGAAAAACTCAGCTTCTCCGCTTGTATGTTGTCGTTCATTGTTTTTTCTTTCCTTGCCGCGTAATAATTGAGATTTTCAGTCCGTGACCCATCTTCCGGTCGCCCCGCAGGGCAGAGAAAGCCCCGTCTCCGTCACCGGGAGGCCGAGCTCGGCGCACTCCGTGCGGCCGCCGTATTTTTGAATCAGCAGGATATTCAGTATATAGCCTAGCACCGACGAAGCAAGCCCGGTCGTATAGGAGTTTAGTATCACGAACAACGGCTTGTCCGACAGCACTCCGACGCAGAGTTTCACGAACGGAAACAGATTTTCCTCGAGCTTCCATATCTCGCCCGAGGGGCCGCGCCCGTATGACGGCGGGTCCATTATTATCGCGTCGTAACTCCGGCCGCGGCGTATCTCGCGCTCGACGAATTTGCCGCAGTCGTCGACTATCCAGCGTATGGGCGCGTCTTCAAGCCCGGACAGCTTCGCGTTCTCGCGCGCCCAGGAGACCATGCCCTTGGCCGCGTCCACGTGGCAGACCGAAGCCCCGGCGGCAGCGCATGCGACCGTTGCCGCGCCGGTGTATGCGAAAAGATTGAGCACGCTGATCGGGCGTCCCGCCTTTTTTATCATGTCCTCGGCAAAATCCCAGTTAACCGACTGCTCGGGGAAAAGGCCGGTGTGCTTGAAGTTCATCGGCTTTATATGAAACGTAAGAGCTCCGTAACCTATCTCCCATTGCTCGGGAAGACGCTTTTTTTCCCATCTTCCTCCGCCGGTGCTCGAGCGGACATAGCGTCCGTCCGGGGAAGCCCAGCCTCTGTTTTTCCTCGGCAAGTCCCATATGGCCTGAGGGTCGGGGCGGACAAGTATCTTGTCTCCCCAGCGCTCGAGCTTTTCTCCGCAGCCGCAGTCAAGCAGCTCATAGTCCTTCCATTTATCGGCTGTCCACATAGGGCAAACTCCTTTGTTACGCTTGAAATGAGCATACTAATGCATTATCTTGTTATTATATAATATGAGTACCGAGAGTGCAAGATAAAACATCGCCCTGCGCTGTTGAAAAGGCTTTGCTTCTGTGCTAAAATTATTTAATTGATACAAAACGCACGAAATCAGGTACAAATAATGAAAAAAACGCTTCTCCACTGCTGCTGCGCTCCCTGCTCCGTACGCTGCATACAGGATCTGCGCGCGGAGGGCGTCGAGCCGACGGCTTACTGGTACAACCCGACTATACACCCCTACCAGGAATATAAGGCGCGGCGCGACACGCTGATAAATTACGCGCCGACAGTAAACATGGAGCTCGTCGTCGATGAGGAATACGGTCTGCGCGACTTCGTCCGCGCCGTCTCCGAAGACATCGATGGCCGCTGCGTCCACTGCTATACCTGCCGCCTCGAGCGCACGGCGAAATACGCATCGGAGCATGGATTTGATTCATTTTGCACAACGCTGCTCATAAGCCCGTACCAAAAGCACGACCTGATATATTCCGTCGGCGATGCGCTCGGCAAAAAGTACGGAGTCGAGTTCCTCTACCGCGATTTCCGCCCGGGTTTTCGCGACGGGCAGGCTCAGGCTCGCGCCCTCGGTTTTTATATGCAGAAATACTGCGGCTGCATATTCAGTGAGGAGGACAGGTATATAAAACAGATTCGTCGCGACAGAGAAAACTGCTCGGTTCATATGGATTAAAATAGCGGACGGCTAAAGCCGTCCGCTATTTATTCTGCCACAACTTTCAAAAATCGCATTTCCTTACACATCGGCCATATAGTCAAACGGTAACTGACAAAATGCAAAAGCGCTCCGGATACGGAAAATTTCCCGGTCCGGAGCATTTTTTTCGCTTTATTCGTTCTTTTCCGCGTTTTCACCTGAAGCCGTTTTTTCAGGCTCCGTCCATTCGGTCTTTGTCGCAACACAGCGGTTTATCGGAGTCCCAAGCTCAAAGAATTTCGCCTCGTAATCGGTCATAACGCCGCTCACTCCGTTTTCGTGAAGGTTTCGCGTGACCTCTGACAGAGCGTATCCCACGCGGGGAAATTCCCCGACCGAGAACTCAAAAAGCCCGGAATTGTCGGTCTTGAAATGTATCTGCCCTCCATCCCTGAGCACTGAGCGGTAAAGGCGCAGGAAGTTCTCGTGGGTCAGGCGGCGCTTCGCGTGGCGCTTTGTCGGCCACGGGTCACAAAAATTGATGTAGATGCGATCTACCTCGCCGGGGGCGAATATATCCTCTATTCGCTCCGCGTCGATGGAGATGAAGCGCACGTTTTTTATATCGGCGGCGCAAACGCGCTCCATGCCGACGACCATAGCGTCCGGCACGCGCTCGACCGCGATAATGAGAACGTCGGGCTCTTTCGCGGCGGTCTCGGCGGTAAAGCGTCCCTTACCGCAGCCAAGCTCGACGCGAAGCTCCCGGCACCCCGGCATAAGCGAGCGCCAGCAGCCCTTCATGGAATACGGGTCGCCTATAAGAACAGCGGAGCAGCGCTCCATCCTAGGTATAAGGTTTTTCTTTTTTCGCATACGCATGGACACGGCACCTCGTAAAAAATGATTGAAAAACGCCTGCAGCGCAGTCATAAGCCCGTCGGGGTTATGCGGTACAAATCGGCTTTGCCGGTTTGTACGAAACTACAACATCGGCGGCAATGGATTTTCTCTGCAAAATCATGGCGGCCAATGGCCGCAAGACACGCACAGCGTGGCTAGCGTGGACATTATAACACAGCGGCAGGTCATGCCGCAACGTAAAAATGAACCCTCCTGTTCTGACCGCACACAAAAGCGCATATAGTCAAAGGGAGAGTGAGGAAATGAGCCGTTCGTCAGTTCAGAGATTCGTTTTCGGATTTGTGTTGTCAGTGCTTGTCGGCGTGACGCTTACATGTCTTTACAGAACTTATCCGTGCGCGGCCTTCGCCATGCTCGCGCCTGTGTCGGACAGCGTATGGGAGCTGTCCAAGGCCGGGTACTGGCCGTGTCTTATATCGCTCGCGGTGCTGTCGCTCATCTATCGCAGGGAATGGAACGAGACCGCGTGTTTTGCCATGCTGCTCGGTGTTCCGGCGGCACTGCTGCTTATTTTTGGCATTACGGATATGATGCTCGGGATACACAGCGCCATATTGCACGGTATAGTATGGATAATCGTCCTGGCGCTGGCATTTTATCTTATGTCCCGGTTTGAGTGCGTTTGCGGACACAGGCCGCTGCTTCGCACGCTTTGCCTTGCGTCCACGCTGCTCGGCGTGCTTTATCTCGTGTTCACGTTCGCAACTCCGGATATTCCTCTTTTTTTCGACAGCGCAGCGGCTGAGACAATGGCGACAATAGGCTGGTAACAAAGCGGGCGGCAAAAGCCGTCCGTTTTGTTTTCCTGTCTTTATTGGTTTTCATTGAGGGCAATGATATAGTCGATATATAAGATTTTGAAAAACAAACCTTTGATTTACGGCCCTATAACGGCACGGGCAGACAATAGCAGCAACACAAAAAGCGCGGCAAAACGGAACCTGATT
>JAYFRC010000097.1:0-7111 GCA_034926415.1 Oscillospiraceae bacterium | reverse complement strand
CAGCGGAGCGCTTTCGCGCTCCGCTGTTTTTTATTCACACCATATCCGCCATAAGGCGTATCATCGCGCCGTGCGTCATTATCTCCGGCACGTTCTCCGGAGCTCTGCCGAAGCGCTTTTTGCTGAGCGTCCTGAACTCGTCCGCCGTGATACTGCGCTCGGGATAAAACTTTCCGTCCTCGGCACTCATCGCCCCCGCATCGGAAGCCATGCCTATCGCCGCGCCGTAGGGATGCTCGGCTTTTACATCGCTAAAATACGGCTTTTTGTCTCCCGCAAGCCGCTCCACGCGCGAACGCGCGGCTTCTTTTCCGTACACCGCCATGCATAGCTCTCCGCGATTGACTCTCTGCGTCGGGCGAAGGGTGTTGTCGGAGTATGCAATAGAAAATTTTGTGGTCAGCTTATCGGTTGGCGCTTTCAGGCCGTCGGCATAGGACACGTCGGCAAACTGCGATATTTTGAGCAGTTCGGAAACCGTCACAATTTTATATCCATATTTTTCCAGTATGTTTAGCTGTTTTTCAAGCCCGTCCGCAACGGGCGTGCGGCGCGCCATGTTGCAGCCGTCCTTCTGAAATATTATCTGTCCGCAAAGCGCGTCCGGGTCATCCGAAAGCGCTTTCTCAAGCGGCGAGACCATCGCGTCCACCTCCGCACCGTAATCGACGAGCGGAAGCCAGCCCGCGCCGTCGAAGCTGGCGGCCATATACTGATAGCCCATAACCGCGTAGGCATCGTAGCTTGTAAGACACCCGTCTATTTTATCGACGTAGTGAGGCGGGCGCGCAAGGCGCATGGTATATCCATATTCTTCCAGCATCAGCGTGTGCAGTCTTTCAAGGTCCGCGAGCACTAGGTGTATATCGCCTAGATATTTTCGCTTTCCGTAGACGAGCGGCTTTGCGCCAAACAGGACGTGAGAATATGTGTGGCTCGTTATCTCATGGCCGCCTGAGAGTATGCGCTCTATCAGCTCCGGGCAGTTGAAAGCGCCGGCCTCTCCGTCCTTGTTTATATCGGGATAGTGGTCGTAGCGCACTCCGCCCCAGGAGGCGCTTCCCGCCTTGCCCGCGGCATCCGGGTAATTTGCCGACGTGTCGCCTATGACGTCGAACGTACCCTTCGCGCCGTGTCTTTCAAGCGCATTGAGCAGCGTTACCGTCAGCGGTTCCGTACGAGCGCCGTCAGAGGCTGGAATGCGGCAGGGGCCGTCGTCGAAGGTCATGGCGCACACGCGCTCTTTTGTGTTCACGCGCTCGATGCGGCGCACGGGCGAGAGATATACGTCCGCGCGCTCCTTCTGCTTATCGGCGAGACCGTGCTTTACTTTTTTCGCAAGGCCTATGCCTTTCGTCATCAGCGACATATGTTCCTCCCCTTTCCCTTATTTGTGAAACAGTGATTTGTAGTATTCAATTCCGGGCTTTATATCGCCCCATTCAAAAAGTCCGTCCTTCACCGCAGGATTGAAAAAATCCGTGACCGCGCTGAAAAATTTCCCCGGGCGGCCGGCCCTCAGATACCCGAGCGCTGACATCGCGTCGCTTGGAGCAAAGTGCATCTTTCGCTCGCTGTAAGGCGGCAGAACCGGCGGTGTGAACGCTTCTCCCGGGTTTCCGTCGTTCCACGCCTCGGCAAACCACGCAAGCGACATTCCTGATTTTGCGACGCGCGTCGTCGGGTACGAACCCCAGACGCGGGGATTTATCTCGAGCAGACGATATCCGCCGTCCGCGCCCTGCTTGAACTCGACCATGGCAAGGCCGGTATAATTTACATTTTTTACCATATGAGCGGCGTATTTTTCAAGCAGCGTATTATGCACCGCGCGGCAACAGGCCGAGGGACCGCCGCTTATTGGCCACTCGCGTATTCTTATATGGCAGAGCGACGAGACGACCTCGCCGTCTTTCGCCAGCACGGAACAGCCCGCGCCTCCGCCTGTCAGGTATTCCTGTATCAGCGGTACGCCGCCGGTAGCTACAAGAAAATGCGAATATGCCTCGCCCAGCTCTTTTTCATTTTTCGCTATGACATAGCGCTCCGAGGCCGCGAGTCCCTGCTTCTCTCCGCATATGGGCTTTATGACGCAGGGGTAGGGCATGCCGGCGGTCTCCTCTATCGCATAGGACCGCGGCACAGGTATGCCGATGGACGACGCCATCTCCGCGACGGCGTTTTTGCTGTTGAAAACCTCCAGTTGCTCCTGCGACGGAATACACAGGCCGCATACCTCCGAAAAGCGCGTTCGCACCTCGTCCGGCGCGATGACCGAAAGCGTCGACGCGCCCACGGGAAGCAGCGCCGGCTTTTGGCCGACGCGTTTTTTTATGTCCCTGCACAGCGCGTAAAGCTCGCTCACATAGCTCGCGCCGCGGAGCATATGAGTCTCGCGCGCGTACTTTGAATAAAAGCCGATGGGCGGAGCTCCGCTGTCGTCGCGCTCGACGGCGACAATATCTATCCCCGCCTCCGCCACGTCACGGATAACGGCGAGCGACATCCTGTATCTTACGTCGGTCACTATCGCGATCACTGCGTATCCCCCTCCCATTTAGTCGTCACGGCGGGCTAAAGCCCGCCGTGACGTCATTTTGAAAAGCCCTGCGGACTTCTGAGGCAATAATTACTTGGACTTTCCTCCATGTGTAGCCTTCATGCGGTCGCCGTGGCTAAGAATAGTTTTTCTTATGCGGAGGCTCTGCGGCGTAACCTCGAGCAGCTCGTCGTCCGCGAGGAACTCCATGCTCTGCTCAAGGCTCATATCCTTGGGCGGGACGAGGCGCAGAGCATCGTCCGAGCCGGAGGCGCGGGTATTCGTAAGCTGCTTTTTCTTGCAGACGTTGACGGTCATGTCCTCAGTTTTGGCCTGCATTCCGACGACCATCCCCTCGTAAACCTGGACGCCCGCGCCAATAAAAAGCGTGCCGCGCTCCTGCGCGTTGTATAGTCCGTAGGTAATGGAGACGCCGGTCTCGAACGCTATCAGCGAGCCGTTGCTGCGGCGCTGTATATCGCCCTTGAAGGGCGCGTAGGAATCGAACACAGAGGCCATTATGCCCTCGCCCTTTGTAGCAGTCATGAACTCGTTGCGATAGCCGAACAAGCCGCGTGACGGGACGAGGAATTCAAGTTTTGTGCGGGTATCGCCGAGCGGGGTCATCTCCTGAAGCTCGCCCTTGCGCTGGCCGATAGCCTGCATGACGGCGCCGACGGAATCGTTCGGCACGTCGGTGACAAGGCGCTCCATGGGCTCGCACTTCTTGCCGTCTATCTCCTGATACAGCACGCGCGCGGGCGAAACCTGGAACTCATAGCCCTCGCGGCGCATGGTTTCGATAAGAATAGAAAGGTGCATCTCGCCGCGGCCCGCGACGTTGAACGCATCGGTCTGGCCGATGTCCGTCACGCGGAGCGACACATCCTTCAGCGTCTCCTTGTAAAGGCGCTCGCGCAGCTGGCGTGACGTGACGAATTTGCCCTCCTTGCCCGCAAATGGCGAATCGTTGACGGAGAAGGTCATCTCCATCGTCGGCGCGGAAATCTTTACGAAATGCAGCGGCTCGACCTTGGAGGGGTCGCATATCGTGTCGCCGATGGTGATGTCGGCTATGCCGGACAGCGCTATTATGTTGCCGGCTGTCGCCTCTGCGACCTGTACGCGGTTCAGCCCTTCGAACTGGTACATGCTGACGACCTTGGCCTTCTTCGCCGGGGCGTCGGCATTGTGATAGTTACAGACTGAAATCTCCTGATTCTGCCTGAGCGTTCCTCGCTCAATGCGGCCTATCGCTATGCGTCCGACAAATTCGTTGTAGTCGATAGCCGAGACAAGCATCTGCACCGGCTCGTCCGCGTTTGCTTCGGGCGCGGGGATGTAATCTACAATGGTATCGAACAGAGGCTTTAGGTCGGTTCCCTGCACGTCGGGCGAAAACGACGCTATGCCCTGCCTTGCGGAGCAGAAAAGCATCGGGGAATCCAGCTGCTCGTCGGTGGCGTTAAGCTCCATCAGAAGCTCCAGCGTTTCGTCTATGACCTCGTTTATGCGGCGGTCGGGGCGGTCGATCTTGTTGACGACTACAATGACGCGGTGCCCGAGCTCGAGCGCGCGGGAAAGAACGAAACGGGTCTGCGGCATGGGGCCCTCGGCGGCGTCCACAAGAAGTATGACGCCGTTGACCATCTTGAGTATGCGCTCCACTTCGCCTCCGAAATCGGCGTGTCCCGGGGTATCGACGATGTTTATCTTCACGTCGCCGTAGCGTATGGCCGTATTCTTGGCAAGAATGGTTATTCCCCGCTCGCGCTCAAGCGCGTTCGAATCCATTACGCGGTCCATGACTTCCTGGTTCTCCCTGTAAACGCCGCCCTGCTTGAGCATCTGGTCGACCAGCGTCGTCTTTCCGTGGTCGACGTGGGCGATAATTGCGACGTTTCTCAGCTTCTGATCCTGCATACTAAAAGGGCTCCCTTCAAAATAACGGATGCACGCTGTTTTTCACAGTTTGTCCGTAAATATACTGAATTTAATCACAGCGTAACATTATAAGTCAAAATATATGATTTTGCAAATTTATTTCGCGCAAAATCGCGATTTTTATACTTTTCTCATCATTGACAAAAAAAGCCCTCTTAGGTTAGAATGTTTAGGTCAATTTGGTGAGAAGAATTGAATATCCATGTCTCCGTAGCTTAGCTGGATAGAGCGTCCGCCTCCTAAGCGGAAGGCCGGCAGTTCGAATCTGCCCGGGGACGCCAAAAAGAAGACAGATCTTCCGCCAAAGGGAAGGTATGTCTTTATTTATGTCTGGAAGCGTGATAACATGGATCTAAAGATAATTAAGACCCCCTGCGTGAAACGGAGAATCTACCGAATGAAAAAAATATTGAGCCTTATTTTTTTTATTGTTTTATGTATGCCGCTTGCCGCTTGCAATCAGGCAGAAAATATAGATGATAACAGTGAAAATTCGTCTCTTCCCGCCTCGCAAACGGCTTCGGCGACGGTGACAGACACACCGGCAGAACCTGATCAATCCATATCTGACGAGTATCAGTTTGCAGTTAACAGTGACAATACGATAACCATCACCAAATACACAGGCGAAGACGGTGATGTCGAAATACCGTCGGAGATTGATGGAAAAAAAGTGTCCGCTATCGGAAATACTTTCGAGGAAACAGGAGCATTTCAGGACTGTACTACTTTAACTTCGGTTATCATTCCGGACGGCGTAACCGAAATTCAGGACAATGCGTTTCAGGGATGTACCAGTTTGAAAACGGTTACGATTCCCGCCAGCGTAACGCTTCTCCGAAATTGTGCATTTGATAATTGCCCCAATTTGCAATCTATTTACTTTGAAGGGGACGCACCTCAAATTGCCGATTACGTGCTCTATCCGCCACTCCCGACTATTTATTATCACGAAGGTGCGGTTGGCTGGACAAACCCTTGGTATAGCTGTCCTGCGGAAACATATTGACTTGCCCTCCTCGGGTGAAATGAATCCGCCCTACGGCAAGGTTTTGGCCGCAAGTCAAAACCTTGCGGCATCGTACTCGCTTATGCGCACAGCGTGAAATTTTATTTGCTACATAACTTTATAAAAGAAGAGGCAAAAAAGATAAAATCTTTTTTGCCTCTTCTTTATGAGTTTCGCGCCCTTTTAGGCGCTCCACCCAGTTGATTTGATATCACATCGTATACCGATGTACCTATCCAGCACAGCGAAAGTCATGGCTAAGAATAAGAAGTAAAAGGGGATGTCCCAATATGACAGGCCGTGCTCAGTTGCATAGCTGAGCATAGCCGTGGGGAAAAGCAGCAGTCGGAACGAACTGCTGAGGAAAATACGTTACATGAGAAAGAAATCGCAGAGGATATTGGTCATGTCAGGGCCGGTGGGATCGGTCTTCACTCCATCGGCACTGCCGCCTGACCAAGCGTAACCCATACCGTTGACGATGTATTTCTCCATGACGGTGTTCCCATTCCCGTCTTCGTAGATATATTGGGTGTAGCTCTTGCCGTCAGGAACATTAACAGTTCCGGTAATCGTTGTGTCGGCGGTATCGTCAATGGAGTTATTGGCAGTACCGTCATCGGCAAGATCATTGGTCTTGGCCCACTGGGAGATAACCTGATTGCCATTGACCGGATAGACAGTAGTATCTGCGCTGCCTTGGAAAACGATGACCGGGATCACGTCGGCATAATTGCCCATGGCATTGTAGGCCAGCTGACCCTGTGTAGCCGGACTCGGTCCACCGCTAATCATAGACAGATACGCGGAATACGTGGAGGTAGCGGCTTTGTATTCAAGGCCTTCCGCCACGCCTATACCACTGTATAGGTCGGGATAGGTGGCACCCATAATAACTGCCATTGCGCCACCTGCCCCCAATCCGGAAACATATACTCGACTTTCGTCAATGGAATACTGGCTCATTACCTGAGTGGTTATGCCGGCGATAATTGCGGCCTCACCCGAACCCCGGGTCTGATCGGCGGTCAAAAACCAGTTCCAGCATTTGGTATAGTTAGCGGTATAGGGTTGATCCGGATAAAGGACAAAGAAGCCCCGTGCGTCGGCCTCATCGTTCATTTGGGTTTCGGAAGCAAAAATATCCGGATCCTGAGCCCCTGCGTGGAGCATGACCATCATGGGCATGTCAGTACCAGAGACATAGCTGCCAGGCACATAGAGTTTATAGTTTCTATATTGGTATGTTCCACTGATAAATGTGCCCTCGGCGGGTGTGAGTTCCACCAGGGCAGCCACAGCGTTGTTCAAGCCGGAAGCAGCGGCGTCCACCTGAGCCTGGGTGGCGTCCTCGTCGGCCAGAACGGTATTTGCCGTATTCAGCGCGGCGGTGACGGAGGCTGCGGATGCCGCAGTGTAGAGGGAAAGATCGATGGCAGCGGCGGCGTTAACGGCGCTCTGAAGCTGCGACTTGTCAACGGTGGGGTTGAGCTCCACCAGGGCAGCCACGGCGCTGTTCAGTTCGGAAGCTGCAGCGTTTACCTGAGCCTGGGTGGCGTCCTCGTCGGCCAGAACGGTATTTGCCGTATTCAGCGCGGCGGTGACGGAGGCTGCGGATG
>JAYFRC010000004.1:0-20747 GCA_034926415.1 Oscillospiraceae bacterium | reverse complement strand
TGAGTAAGCCAGATGGTCGCGCGGACAGCGCCGAAAGGCCGTCCGTGAGGAAAGTCCGGGCTCCACAGGGCAAGGATAACGGGTAACGCCCGCCGAAGGCAACTTCAGGAAAAGTGCAACAGAGATATACCGCGTATCGTCTATTTCCCCCTTTTTGCATCGAAGCACGCTTTGACGCGAAAAGGAGGAGCCACGGAGCGACAAGGGCCGGTCACTATGTGACCAACCCGAGCTGAGCGAAGTGCGCGACGACGTAAGGATGGAAAGGCGAGGTAAGAGCTCACCCATCGTCCGGAGACGGAACGATGCTGTAAACTCTATCCGGAGCAACACCGTGGACGGAAGCATATGGCCTGCCCGGCCGCTTCCCGGAGGTGGCTGGAGCGCACCGGCGACGATGCGCCAAGATAGATGACTGTCAAATACAGAACCCGGCTTACAGACTTACTCAACATATATGGAGCCTCCGGCGCAAAACGCCGGAGGCTCCATTATTTTTATTTGTTTTTTCAGTCCTGCTGCCAGTTGTGCCAGACGTTCTGGACATCCTCATTTTCCTCGAGGGCGTCGATGAGCTTTTCCATATTCTTAACGTCGTCCTCGCCGGTCAGCGCGATGTAGTTCTGCGGAACCATGCCTATATTGGCCTCGAGGAAAGTATAGCCCTTTTCCTCAAGCTTCGTAGTGACTTCTCCGAAAGCGTCCGGGTCAGTGTATATCTCAAATACGGCTCCGTCGTTGGAGACGTCGGAAGCTCCAGCCTCAAGCGCATCCATCATGACGGTGTCCTCGTCAAGCTCGCCCTCCTCGTTGTCAATTACGAGAATGCCCTTGCGGTCGAAGGACCATGAGACGCACCCGGTGGCGCCAAGATTCCCGCCGAACTTATCGAAAAAGTGACGGACTTCGGGAGCGGTGCGGTTGCGGTTGTCGGTAAGCGCTTCGACTATGACTGCGACGCCGCAGGGGCCGTAGCCTTCGTAGGTCACCGACTCAAAGTTGTCGGTATTGCCCGCGCCAATAGCCTTTTCTATGGTACGCTTGATATTGTCGTTTGGCATATTGACAGCCTTTGCCTTGGCGATGACCGCCGCGAGGCGCGAGTTGTTTGCGGGATCGCCGCTTCCGCCCTCCTTGACTGCAACTATCATTTCGCGCGCAATCTTCGTGAACGCCTGGGAACGCTTCGCGTCAGCCGCGCCCTTTGTTTTCTGTATATTATGCCATTTGGAATGTCCGGACATATTTAAGACTCCCCTTCGGATAAATTAAATATAATTGATAACTTCCACATGGGAAGCCGATTTTTTTACTTTGAGCCTTGGGTATTTGCCCTTGAGCTTTTTGACGAGCACGGAACACACGACGTCCTCGGTCGGGAAATGCCCGGCATCGATTACCGTCGCGCCAAGGGCTTTTGCGTCAAGGAACTCGTGATAGCTAAGGTCAGCGGTCACGAACGCGTCGCAGCCCTTTTCAAGCGCGAGCGGCACAAACTCACCGCAGGCTCCGCCGCCTACCGCAACCTTTTTGACGGGCCTTCCGTTCGACACATACCGCACGCCTTTTGCTTCCAGCGTGTCCTTAACGAAGGCCGCAAACGACTCCGGCTTCATTTCCTCCGGAAGATAGCCTATGCGGCCAAGACCGTCGGGGGAAAACTCGGATATTTTCGTAAGGCCGAGAGCCCTTGCAAGCGCGTCGTTGACTCCGCCTTTCGTACAGTCGAGATTCGTGTGCATGCAGATTGCCGACATACCGTGGCGCAGGAGCTTCGCTATCACCCTTCCCTGCGGTCTGTCGAAACGCACGTTCTGCACCGGCGACCATTTGCAGTTCATCAGCGGATGATGCGCGACTATAAGGTCGGCTCCCGAAGCTATCGCCTCGTCGACCACACCCTCCGTCACATCGAGCGCGACAAGCACGGATTTTATTTTATTTTCCGGCGCTCCGACCAGCAGACCGACATTGTCCCAGTCCATCGCCAGTTCTTTCGGAGCGAAATCAAAAAGAAAACTCTCAACATCTTTTACAGTCGGCATTGTAAAGCCCCTTTCTCTTTTCTTCGAGCGCGGCTATTATACTCCGCGTCTTATCAAGCCGCTCTGCGCCGCCCGCCCGCTTCGCCGCGGCTATTCCGCGCTCAGCCTTGGAAAGTTTTTGGATAGTCCTTGAAAGCGAGCGGTCAAAAAGCGCGTCATCGTCAAGCAGAACGCCGCCGTAGACCTCGGCCAAAGACAGCTTTCGCGTTTTCCCGCCGCGAGCGGTGATTATCGGAAAATAGTCATTGTTTTCAAAAACGAGCTTCTCGTTTTCAAAACAATAACCGTTTTCGGAAAGCCAGAGACGAAGATACGGTATCTTCGTCATGGGCTGGAGTATAAGCAGATGCGAGCCATCCCTTGTCCAGTCAGCGGCACCAAGTATGGACGCTATCGTCTCCCCGCCCATCCCGGCGATTATTATTGTATCAGCCTCTTCGGGGCGTATAGCGTCGAGCCCGGCGCAAAGCCGGAAATCGATTTTGTCTTCCGCGCCGCAATCCTCAGCCGAGCGCTTCGCATGCTCCAGAGGAAGCCTTCCTATATCGCTCGCGATAACGGAAACACAGACGCCGTTTTTGACAAGCCAGACGGGGATATATCCGTGGTCCGTGCCCACGTCAGCGACTCGGGCACCGCGCGGAACAAAGCCCGCGGCTGCCGCAAGCCTTTCGGAAAGAACTATATCCCTCGGCATTTTGCGTCTCCTCTTCGGGCGCGCCCGAAGGACGCATGGAATTTCCATGCGTCCTTTCGGAACGGCAGAAAATTATTTCTCCGGCTTGTTTGCTTCCTCGTTTACGAGCTTAAGCAGCTTCTCAACGTCGATTCCGTGTACCATGCAAGCCTCTTCGACGGTCTCGCCGCGTGACGACGGGCAACCGAGGCAGTGCATGCCGATAGACAGGAATATGGGCGCAGTCTGGGGAGCCACGTCGAGAATATCGCCTATAATGGTATCTTTCGTGATTGTAACCATTTCAATAAACCTCCTTCATGGAAAACTGACTATGATAGTATATCCCAAGCAACCCGTATTTTCAATAGAATTTTGCAACAAACTGGTGTATTTATTTGCCTTTTGGTAATTTTTCGCGAACGCGCGGAGGAGTTAGAACAACTTTGCTCAAATAAGGAAAGGCGTCCGATAAATCGGACGCCTTTCGGAAAAGACTGAAAATCAGCCGTTTTCTCTTTCTCTCATCTTTGCAAAGCACTCGCTGCAGTAAACAGGTCTGTCAGACTTGGGCTCGAACGGAACACGAGCCTCGCCGCCGCAGCCTGCGCATACAGCGGTAAAGTACTGACGGGGACCTCTTGCGGCATTCTTGCGAGCGTCGCGGCAGCTCTTGCAGCGCTGAGGCTCGTTCTGGAAGCCGCGCTCTGCGTAGAACTCCTGCTCTCCTGCGGTGAAGATGAATTCCTTACCACACTCTTTGCATACCAATGTTTTGTCTTCGTACATGATGAAACCCTCTCTTTGAAAAGAAAATATATTGCGCTCAGCTTTTGCTGACATCGCTCGGATTTATTTGCTGCGCCACCTTGCGCCTTAAACGCTGCACAGCGTTGTCCACCGATTTAGGAGATTTATTCACTTTGGCCGCGATCTCTTGATACGACAGACCTTTCAGATAGAACCCCAGAATCTTCGCTTCAAAATCGGACAACTGTTTTCGAGCGCTGTTCAACAACTCATCTACGCTTTCCCTGCCGATAAGTATCGACTCGGGATCGGAGCGGGACATATCGAATGCGCCAAAAGAGTAGGAATTTCTGTCAAAGGAGGGTGCTTCTAAAGGAACGGAATTATTCAGCGCGGCGCGCTTGTCCAGAGACTCGGCGCGAAGCACGGAATAGATGCGGCTCCGTATGCATATTTCTGCGAAGGTTCGGAAGGATGCATCTTTTGAGATGTCGTACTCCCGTACGGCCTTGATGAGCCCTAACATTCCCTCCTGGATAAGATCCTCGCTGTCTCCGCCGACGAGAAAATAAGGACGCGCGCACACGCGCACAACGCGGTTATAGCGGGATACAAGCGAATCCTCCGCCTTGCGGTCTCCCGAAGCGGCAAGGGAACAAAGCTCTTCATCTGATATTTCCAACGATTTTTGCATACGAACCTTTGTATCATTCACAATTACATATTATATCATGTGTAAAATTTTCCGTCAAGCAATATGACAAAAATATTTGCAATGCAGAGCCATTTTTTGATATGCATTGACAAAAAATCCAGTAAATTGAAGATTATTTTAACGCTCTTATAAAATCCGCAAGCGTTTCCGCGTGAATCTTTGCCGACTCAGCGTCTTTAGCCTCAACCATGACACGTATCAGCGACTCAGTTCCTGACGGTCTGACGAGCACCCTTCCGCTGTTGCCGAGCTTTTCGGATTCAGCGTCGCAGGCAGCTTCAAGCTCCGGGTTCGACATTATTTTCTCCTTCGTTCCGCGCTCGTGCGGTACGGGAACGTTTATGAGTATCTGAGGATAGCGCGCGCAGCAGGACGCAAGACGCGACGCCTTTTCCCCGCTGTTTTTTAGTATCTGCAAAAACTGGAGCGCGGTAAGCTCACCGTCTCCGGTGGTAGCGAACTCCGTATATATCATATGCCCCGATTGCTCTCCGCCTATGCGATATCCGCACTCTAGCATCTTTTCAAGAACGTGGCGGTCGCCGACATCAGTGCAGAATATTCCTATACCGCTTCCGCGGCAGAACTCGTGCAATCCGAGATTCGACATGACGGTGGCGACAATCGTGTTTCCGTCGAGCTTTCCGCGCTTTTTCATATCGCGTCCGCATACGGCCATTATCTTGTCGCCGTCTATCTCCCCGCCCTTTTCGTCTACCATCAGGCAGCGGTCGGCATCGCCGTCGAAAGCTACGCCGATGTCGTACCTACCTTCGACAACTGCCTTCGACAGCGCCTCAAGATGCGTCGAGCCGCAGCTGCTGTTAATGTTGACGCCGTCTGGCGACGAGTTTATAAAATGCGTTTCGGCCCCGAACCGGGCAAACAGCTCCGGAGCCGTGGCCGATGCCGCGCCGTTGGCGCAGTCTACGCAGATTCGAAGCCCGGAGATGTCGCTGCTTATCGTTCCCGCGAGATGGTCAATGTAGTCGGCCTTTTCCTTTCTCATGCCGCGCATCGTCCTGCCTATATCCGCGCCTGTCTTCAGCGGAATAGGCTCATCGGAGAGTATCAGACTCTCGATGCGGTCTTCCGTCACGTCGGAGAGCTTATAGCCCTGACCGCTGAAGACCTTGATGCCGTTGTGTTCATACGGATTGTGTGACGCCGAGATGACTACTCCGGCGTCAGCGCCGCGGCGGACCGTGATATACGCGACGGCGGGCGTGGGTATGACTCCGAGCGGGACGACGTCTCCGCCGACGGAGCATACTCCCGCAATGAGTGCGCATTCGAGCATATCCGAGGATACGCGTGTGTCCTTGCCTATCGTTATCTCCGGCCTTCCCCCCTTTTCATCCGCGAGTACGGCGGCTATTGCCTGCCCCACGCGAAAAGCGAGCCCGGCATCGAGCGTTTTGCCGACGACTCCGCGTATTCCGTCCGTGCCGAATAATTTGCCCATATGTAAACAACCCTTTCACTCTTTCATGCCGAAAACGCGGCGGGAGCGATTCCCCGTCCCACGGTGTTTTATAGGAAGCGCGCTTGAGGGCGGGGTTTACTCCCGCCCTATAAAAATCTTACAAATCTATCTGGTCCTGACCGACAAACTCGCGGTGCAGGTGCTCGTAGGCGCGTCTTGTGACGCAGCGACCGCGCGGAGTGCGCGTCAGGAAACCTATCTGCATCAGATACGGCTCGTACACATCCTCAAGCGTAACGGCCTCCTCGCCTATCGTTGCGGCGAGCGTTTCAAGCCCCACCGGGCCGCCGCCGTAGTTGTCTATTATAGCCGAAAGCATGCGGCGGTCGACCGAGTCGAGTCCTAGATAATCGACCTCGAGTGCCCGAAGCGCATCGTCGGCAATCTCCCTCGTTATAGTTCCGTCGCCTTTGACCTGCGCGAAATCGCGCACGCGGCGGAGCATTCTGTTCGCGATTCTAGGCGTGCCGCGCGAGCGCCGGGCTATCTCCGTCGCGCCATCCTCGACGACAGGTACGTTAAGTATCCCGGCGCTGCGTTTTATTATCGTCGCAAGTTCCTCCGGCGAATACAGCTCGAGCCGGAGCGTCACGCCGAAGCGGTCGCGCAGCGGCGCAGAGAGCTGCCCCGCCCTCGTCGTGGCACCGATAAGCGTGAACTTCGGCAGGTCCAGGCGTATGGAATTGGCCGAGGGCCCCTTGCCGATTATTATATCTATTGCGTAGTCCTCCATCGCGGGATAGAGTATCTCCTCGACGCTGCGGTTGAGTCTGTGTATCTCGTCGACGAAAAGGATATCGTTTTCGTTCAGGTTGGTGAGCAGCGCGGCGAGATCGCCGGCCTTTTCTATCGCGGGGCCGGAGGTTATGCGGATATTGACGCCCATCTCCGCCGCAATTATCCCGGCCAGAGTCGTCTTGCCGAGCCCCGGAGGGCCGTGGAGCAAAACGTGATCGAGAGGCTCTGCGCGCTGTTTTGCCGCCGCTATGAATATCGACAGGTTTTCCTTTGCTTTCTGCTGCCCGACATACTCCGCAAGCGTGTGCGGACGAAGCGATATTTCGTTGGCGGCGTCCTCGCTGAGCAGAGTTTTTGTGACTATCGGCTCATCGTTCAGCTCGTGTCCGTAATCTATACTCAAACCTGCTTCGCCTCCCTAATCTTCATTTTATCATATTTTTGAGCGCTCGGCGGATTATCTCCTCAGACGACATGGCCTCAACGTCAAGGCCCTTGAGCGCCGCGCCTATGTCCTGCTGCGTATATCCGAGCACCGCCAGCGCGGCCATAGCCTCCGCCGTCTTTCCGCCGCGATCGCTCTTCGCGCCCGAACCGGAAAGGAGTCCGCTCTGTTCCTTCGCCATCTTGTCCTTGAGCTCGAGGATGATGCGCTGGGCTATCTTCTTTCCAATGCCTGGCGCCACGGTCAGCGCCTTTTCATCGCCGGATATGACCGCCATCGCCAACGCGTCCGGGGTGCTGGACGAGAGTATCGAAAGCGCGGCCTTGGGGCCGACGCCGGAAATGCCGATGAGCATCTTGAAGCTGCCGAGCTCGCTTTGCGTATAAAACCCGTACAGATCCATGGCATCCTCACGGACGTTGAGATATGTATAAAGTTTTGCCCGTGCGCCTTTTTTAAGGTTTGACAGCGTGTTGTTCGTCGTGGCGCAAGCGTAGCCGACGCCGCCGCAGTCTATCACAGCAATATAAGGCTCGATATGTGCGACAGTGCCGTCAACATAGTAAAACATAAGCTTTCCTCCTATACCCGCGTTTCGCGGTTAAGCAGAGACGAGGCGCTTCTCGCATGACACAGCGCCAGCGCCAGCGCGTCCGCCGCGTCGTCGGGGCGCGGTATCGCCTGAAGACGCAAAAGCCGTTTCGTCATTTCCATGACCTGCTTTTTCTCCGCCCGCCCGTAGCCGACGACGGATTGCTTGACCTGGAGCGGCGTATATTCAAACACCGGCACGCCCATTTTTTCTGCGGTATAAAGTATCACTCCGCGCCCATGCGCCACGGCGATGCCGGTCGTGATATTGGTGTTGAAAAACAATTCCTCGACCGACAGCACGTCGGGATGGAACGTGTTTATGAGCTCTTCGAGGTCTTTTCCTATCTGGAGCAGCCGCGCTGCGAGCGGTATCCCGGCCGGAGTTGTTATCGCGCCATAGCTCACCATGGTCTGCGTATTTTTTTCCGTCCGCACAAGGCCGAATCCGACCGTGGCGATGCCCGGGTCTATTCCGAGTATAAGCATTTTTGCCTCCGTTGCGCGCAAGACCATCGCGGCTTAGATACATTGTTGTTAATATATCAAATTTTTACGCCGAACGCAACTGCCGTCTGTATGTAATAATAAGGCTTCCCTCATTCGCCGAAAACGGCAAAATGAGGAAAGCCCCGTTAAATTATCTGTTGATGCCGATTCAGGCCGCGATATTCTTTCCCTTCTCCCTCGCCATAAGGAATATGCCTACGATGAGCAGCGCTGCAAAAGCTATAATGAGAGGCCAGAGATGAAGCAGGCTTATATTTCCAAGCATCATGCTGAATTTTAGCGACGGCGTCAGAGCCGCCTGAGTTGAATTTATAGGCTCAGCATACTTAAAGCCCGACATAAAAACAGCCGTTGCCGCAAGAGCGGCGGCTCCGACGACGGTACAGATAAGCCCTGCAAGAAATTTTTTACTGCGGTGCGTTTTTTCCATCTGATCTTCCTCCCTTAAATTTCTTTATTACATATCATAACACCGTTTACCGCGCGCTGCAAATCTGAGACGTCGCTGCGGGCTATGGATATGCGCAGGGGCGATTCAAATATCGTCCAAAAACATGAAAACGCGGGACGGTCTATTCCGCCCCGCGTTTTTTGATGGATTATTCGGTTTCCGTGAGCTCGTTGTAGAGCCCGCGCGGAGTATATGTGGTGTGAAGCAGCTTGTGCGACAGATGTCCACCGGGCTCGCCGAGATAACCCCTGTAAAGCGCGATGACGTCGGGGTTTTCGTGGCTCTTTCTGAGCGTCTTTGCCTCGTCCTCGGCGTAGAGCGCCTTCATGCGCTTTTCGAGGTAATTCTCCTCGCGGTTTCTAGGCTGACCGCCTCCGTTTATGCAGCCGCCCGGGCAGCCCATGACCTCGATAAAGTGGTAGGGCGACGTTCCCGCTCTCACGTCCTTCATCAGAATATCGGCTCCGGCGAGACTGCTGGTTACGGCGATCCTCGCGGTGACTCCATCGAGGAAGCCGTACTCGGGCTTGACGTCCCGGAACTCTATCGCGGCCTCCTTGACCATGTCGAGGCCTTCTATCGGCGCGACATGCATCCCGTCGAAAGGTATCTCACGTCCCGTCACAAGCTCGTATACCGTGCGAAGAGCCGCCTCCATGACGCCACCGGTGACTCCGAATATGTCGCCCGCGCCGGAGCACAGTCCGAGCGGAGCGTCAAACTCTTCGTCCTCTATATTGGCAAAGTCGATGCCGGAGGCGCGTATCATGCGCGCGAGCTCGCGCGTTGTGAGCACCGCGTCTACGTCGCGAAGTCCGTCAACCTCCATTTCGGGACGCTGTATCTCATACTTTTTCGCCGTGCAGGGCATGACGGATATCATGAATATCTTCTTCGGATCGACGCCTATCTTATTGGCGTAGAACGACTTGACGATCGCTCCCATCATGGTATGCGGCGATTTGCAGGTCGAAAGATGGTCGAGCTCAGTCGGGAAAGCGTGCTCGATATGCTTTATCCAGCCGGGGGAGCAGCTCGTAAGCATCGGCAGAGTCGCCTTGCCTCCGGTGAGAGCGGCCTTGAGTCTCTGGAGCAGCTCTGTTCCCTCTTCCATTATGGTGAGGTCGGCGGCAAAATCGGTATCGAACACATGGTCAAAGCCCATAGCGTGCAGCGAAGCGGCTATCTTGCCCGTAACACGCGTGCCCGTAGGAAGGCCGAATGCCTCGCCAATCGCGGCACGGACTGCTGGCGCGACCTGGATGACGGTTATTTTATCCGGGTCCTCCATGGCGTCCCAGACTCCCGTTATGCCGTCAGTCTCGTGGAGCGCGCCGACTGGACAGACGACCGTGCACTGTCCGCACATGGCGCAGGCGGTTGATATGAGCGGGAGCCCCATAGACGGGCTTATGACGGACTTGAAGCCTCTGTTCTGGGCGGCTATCGCGCCGACATGTTGGATATTGTTGCATACCGTGACGCAGCGGCGGCAGAGTATGCACTTGCTCGTATCGCGCGTTATCGACGGGGAGACATCCACTCTCGCTTCGGCCATGGCTCCGTTAAAGCGGGACTCGCTTATGCCGAGCTCGTTGCCGATGGCCTGAAGCTCACAGTTCTGGTTGCGTTCGCAGCTGAGGCAGTCCTTCGGGTGGTTTGAGAGCATCAGCTCATAGAGCACCTTGCGGACTTTACGCACACGGGCTGAATTGGTATGCACGACCATGCCCTCGCGCACGGCGGCAAGGCACGAGACCTGAAGGTTCTTCATGCCCTCCACCTCGACGACGCACATACGGCAGGAGCCGTATTTGTGAACGTCCTTAAGGTAGCAAAGGTTCGGTATATGGATGTTGTTTGCGCGGGCGGCCTCGAGAACTGTCGTTCCGGGCTCTGCGGAAATGTTTTTACCATTTATCGTCAGATTTATCATTATCCGCTCACCTCCTGTCACAGTGCAGGCAGCGCATGGATTCCGCCATCGCGTTGAGCTTGTGGAATCCGAGCACGACCTCATCAAAGTTATTGCAGCGCTTGTCGGCGGGGAGACTTTCTATCTCGAACCTCGCGTGCGCCGTCACGGGGTCGTCATCGACTATTTCGGGTATGTCTATCGCGCGCCCTTTGTTGAGCTTGCCCTCGCCTCCGAGGTATTTGTCTATCGCGACCGCCGCGTTCTTGCCGTCGGCTATGGCGGTTATCGCCACATCCGAGCCGCGCGTTACGTCGCCTCCGGCGAACACGCCCTCGATGGACGTCATGAGGGTATCCTGATCGATGGAGAGCGTGCCCCACGGTGTCACTGCCAGAGCTTCGACCTCGACGAAGGGCAGGTCCGCATGCTGGCTGACGGCTGGAATGACAACGTCTACTCCAATTGTGAACTCAGAACCGGGTATGCTCTTATAATTCCGGCGCCCCTCCTTATCATAACCGTTTATATCGCGGCGCAGACACTCGACAGCGGTGACGTTTCCGTTGGCGTCGCCTATGAAGCGCGTGGGCGCGGCGAGCTCGATAAGCTCGATTCCCTCTTCTATCGCGGCCTCTACTTCGCGCTTGTCGGCCGGCATCGCGCCGCGGTCGCGGCGGTAGATGATGCTGACGCTCTTCGCGCCAAAGCGGACGGCCGTGCGCGCGGAATCAATGGCAGTGTTGCCGCCGCCGATAACAGCCACGCGCTTGCCCTTGAGCGAAATGCTTTCTGGACTGAGATTGCTGTCGCGCAGGAACGTGAGCCCCGGGTAGACCCCGCGCAGGCTCTCGCCCTCGACGCCGGCCTTCTGCGGCACCTGCGTGCCGATGGCGACGTAGAGCGCGTCGTTTGCGCGTCTCAGATCTTCGAAGGAAACATCTTTTCCTACGGACTTGTTAAGATGAATATTGAATCCTGATTTCTGCATTTCGCGTATTTCGCGGTCGAGCACGGCTTTCGGCAGACGGTACTCGGGTATCCCGTAAGACAGCGTGCCTCCGGCGACGGGGCTCGACTCGTAAACGTCGACCGCGTAGCCAAGACGTGCAAGATAGTACGCGCAGGTAAGGCCGGAAGGCCCCGCGCCAATAACGGCCACGTGTTTGCCGTTCAGCGGCTTCGACGGGAGCTCCATGCGCTCTCCCGCGTTGTTGAACGCGTAATCGGCGACAAAGCGCTTCAGCGCGCAGATTTCAAGCGGCTCGTCGACCGTGCTCCGGCGGCACTTCTTCTCGCACGGGTGAGTACAGATACGTCCGCAGACCGACGGCATCGGGTTTTCCTGGCGTATGAGGTCGTAGGCGTCCACAAAGCGTCCCGCCGCGATAAGCGCCAGGTACCCGGGGACGTTGACGCTCGCAGGGCAGGCGTTCGAGCACGGAGATATAAACAGTTCGGAACACACGCCGGCCTTACAATGATGATGTCGAATATGCTCGTCGTACTCATCACGGAAATATCTGATGGACGAGAGCACGGGATTGGGCGCGGTCTGACCGAGTCCGCACATGGCGGCCTGCTGGAGCGTGTAGGAAAGCTCATCAAGCAGCTCGACGTCGCCCTCGCTGCCCTCGCCTCTAGTGATGCGCTCGAGTATCTCGAGCATACGCGTCGATCCGACGCGGCACGGCAGGCATTTTCCGCAGGATTCGTCGCGGATGAAGTCCATGAAGTAGCGGGCGGTGTCCACCATGCAGGTGTCCTCGTTCATGACGATCAGTCCGCCGGAGCCCATTATCGCTCCGAGAGCCGACAGCGACTCGTAATCCATCGAGGTGTTGAGGTGCGCCGCCGTGAGGCAGCCGCCCGACGGTCCTCCGGACTGTATTGCCTTGAAGTCCTTTCCGTCGACTATGCCTCCGCCTATTTTATAAATGATGTCGCCGAGCACGGTGCCCATCGGTACCTCGATGATGCCGGTGTTGACGATGGCGCCCGCCAGGGCGAAGACCTTTGTACCCTTTGACTTCTCGGTGCCGTAGGAAGCGTACCAGTCCGCGCCCTTCAGAATTATCGGCGCGACGGAGGCAAGCGTCTCCACGTTATTTATTATCGTAGGCTTTTCAAAAAGCCCGCTCTCGAACGGGAACGGGGGCTTTTGCCTCGGCTCGCCGCGCTCGCCCTCGATAGACGCGAGCAGCGAGGTTTCCTCGCCGCAGACGAAAGCACCCGCGCCGATGCGTATCTCTATGTCAAAGCAAAAGTCCGTGCCGAGGATATTGTCGCCGAGCAGTCCGGCAGCCTCCGCCTGTTTTATCGCCGCATCAAGGCGCTCGACAGCCAGCGGATATTCCGCGCGAACGTAAACATAGCCTCGGCTCGCGCCGATGGCGTAGCCACCTATCATCATGCCCTCGATAACTGAATGGGGATCGCCCTCGAGTACGGAACGATCCATGAACGCGCCGGGGTCGCCCTCGTCCGCGTTGCAGACCATGTACTTTTGACCCTTCGCGGCGTTCATCCCGGCTTCCCACTTTACGCCGGTCGGGAAACCCGCGCCTCCGCGTCCGCGAAGGCCGGATCTCTTCATCTCCGCCACAACGTCGGCTGGAGCCATTGACGTAAGAGCCTTGGCGATCGCAGCGTAGCCGCCCCGGGATATGTATGCTTCAAGCGAGGCAAACTCCATGCGTCCGCAGTTGCGGAGCACTATGCGCACCTGATCCTTGAAGAAAGTTATGTCGTTAAGCTTGGGTATGCGGCGCTTTAGATAATTGTCGTAAAACGCGTATTCCTCTATTATCTCTCCGCCGATAAGGTGGCGCTTGACCATCTCCTCAACGCGCTCGGGGGTCATGGCGGTATAGAACACGCCGTCCGGCTCGACAAGTATAACCGGACCCGCCGCGCAGGTCCCCATGCAGCCCGTGACCTGAACGTCTACGGTATCCGAGAGCCCGTTGGCCTCTATCGAAGCAACTAGCGCATCCTTGACGGCTTTGCAGCCTGAGGACACGCAGCCGGCTCCTCCGCAAACAAGAACGCAGCGGCTGTATTTAGCTTTTTTCTCCATGTATTCGCGGGCGATATCCTCTATCTGCCTTGAGGAGGTTATCTTCGTCATTCCTCACCGCCCCCTTCTTTTTCTTCGTCCCTGTACTTTTCCAGAATAGCGTCGAGCTTTTCCGGACGTACCTGCTTGAAAACGTCGTCGTCAATCATCATCGCTGGAGCCAGTCCGCACGCGCCTATGCACCGGGCAACCTCAAGCGTGAACAGCTTGTCTGGCGTGGTGTCTCCTACCTTTATGCCGAGAGTGCTCTCAATCTTTTCGATTATCTTCTTTCCGCCGCGCACATAGCAGGCGGTGCCGAGACAAACGCGGATGGTGTGCTTTCCGCGCGGCTGCGCCGTGAAAAACGAGTAGAACGACACGACTCCCGAAACGTGAGCCAGAGGCGTCCCGGTTCCGTCGGCCACGATCTTCTGCACCTCGAGCGGCAGCGAGCCGAATATCCCCTGGGCCATATACAATATCTGTATAAGCGATTTTCCCTGCTCGTGATACTCCTTCGTCATCTCTCCGACAAGACGCAGAGCCTCGGCCTCATCGCCGCAGCCCTCGCATTTTTTTGCTTCAGTCTGATTCGTCACATTATTGCCTCCTTTTGCTCAGTCTTATGAAATCAAAATTTGCTCGATTGTCTCCCACTAAAATTATCATAAAATGAATCTTAATAAAGGTCAATACATAAAAGCCCAATTTGATGTGCATTTTTACTATTTTTTTTCCATAAATAATATGTAATTATGCAGAGTGCACAAAAGCCTCGCAATATATGTTATATATTTAACAATTGCTAATAGTTATGTCTACTGTTATTCGTTTAACATAAACGCCTGCCCGCGTCACGCGGAGTGTCGTGCGACAGATTTTTTATATATTCTGCGCAAAAAAATCGTCCTCCGCAAAACGGCGGAGGACGATTTGTATCATGCCCGCGGATGAGCCTTGTTGTAGACTTCCTTGAGCCTTGGCTTGACAAGATGGGTATAGACCTGTGTGGACGATATATCAGCGTGTCCGAGCATTTCCTGTATGGAGCGGAGATCCGCGCCGTTTTCGAGCAGGTGCGCGGCAAAAGAATGGCGAAGTGTGTGCGGCGTTATGTCCTTGTCTATCTTCGCCTTTTCCTGATAGTGCTTGATTATTTTCCAAAAGCCCTGACGGCTCATGCGCTCACCGGACATATTGACGAACAGCGCCTTTTCGGCAGGGTCGGCTAGCATCTGGGGACGGACATTGTCGATATATTCTCTAAGCGCTTTCACGGCGGCCGGATAGACAGGAATTATTCTTTCCTTGCCTTTCCCTCTGCAGCGTATGAATCCGGCGTCAATATTGACGTCCGAGAGGTCAAGGAATATAAGCTCGCTGACGCGGATGCCGGTAGCGTAAAGCAGTTCAAGCATCGCATGGTCGCGGTAGCCCTTGACGTCGGTGCACTGAGGCTGCTCGAGGAACAGCTCTACCTCCTGATTTGTCAGTATTTTAGGCAGCTTGTGCTCGACCTTAACGGGCACCACGTCCTTGGCTGGGTTCGTCCTTACGTTTCCTGTGGTAATCATATATCCGAAAAATGAGCGTATCGAGGCAATGCTCCTCGTCACCGTGGCGGCAGACTTGCCCCTCGACGTCATGTAACCGAGATACTCCTCTATATTTTTCTTTTTAACGCCCGACGGCTCGATTATTCCGTGATTCTGTGCAAGATACTCGGCGAACTGGCGAATGTCGCGGACATAAGAACTGCATGTGTTCTGTGACAAATGTGTCTCTTCATTAAGATAAGTATTGAATCTATCAATAAATTCGGCCAAAACAAAGCATCCTCTTTCTTTTCCTACGAAAATCTCATGTAAAAAACGACGACAGATAACTGAGCAGTGTCGGAAGCGCAACTCGCTCGACCACAACTCCGATAAAAAGAACCGCAGCGCATATTATTAGAGCGGAGGCCGTCCCCCTGCTTACGTTTTCACGCCTCAGCATACCCGCCCTGACGAGCGAGCGCCTGAGCGACAGCGCGGAAATATAAAACAGACACGGCAAAACGAACAGATACCTAAAACCTATTGACGCAAGAGCTAAAAACAATCCATATTCGGATAATGACAAGGTAAAAAGGTTCACAGCAAACGAAAGTGAAAATGCTTCGAGAAACAAAGCTGAGGGAATAAGCACCGCCCCAAAGGGAATAAACCCTAACAAAAACGCTGCGGTCGGGTATCTGAAATATCCGAATACGGACAGCGCTGCGGGATATTCCCCGCTCCGGCGATCCACAAAGCTCGCAATATAAGATGCGGCCGAAGCTCCGGCGGCGTCATATGCATAAAGCGCCGCGCCTCTCCCCGCAAAAATACCAAAAAGGAAGCAGAGCGAAAGGAGAAATACCACTGCTCCGCCTTCACCTTTATCAACGTAGCGTTTCACGCCGCGCATCACCTCATTGAAAGACTATGAGCGCGAAGCGGCGTTTAGAAGTACAAGCCGTGGTGTCGATAAAACAACTTTCAAAAAATGTAATTATTATAATAAGTCCAAATCGGAGCTTTCGCAAGACGTTGAATGCAAATTTTATCAAGTTTGTAAATTATGACATAATATTATGTAAACTTATTTATGTAAACTGTGTAAATTTAGAAACTCCTCCCCGCCCCAAATTCCAAGATGGCGCGCTTTCATTGACGTCAAAATACAATATATGGAAAAAAGAGCCCCGCTGTTTGCGGGGCTCCTGCTTTTCAGATTCTTTGATTTGTTAAAAGTAAAAACTCAGGAATTTTACTCTTCTGCGCAGGCTTTTAGTGCAATTGCACATTCGAGACGTTTACGCTCCATCTCGCAGGCGATTTGATTCGGTTTTTTTATGTCGCCGTTGACGAGCAGATTCGACGCGCTGCAGCCGCCGGTGCAGTAAAATTTGGCCCAGCAGCTATCGCACTCTTCCCTCGTGTAAATATTCATTGACGAGAACTTTTCCGACAGCGCCATATTGAACCCGTCCTCATGGACGTTGCCCATTTTGTAATCCGGCATACCGACGAACTGGTGGCATGGATATATGTCGCCCTCCGGCGTGACGGCCACATATTCGCAGCCTGCTCCGCAGCCGCGTATGCGCTTTATTATGCAGGGGCCCTGGGACAAATCGACGTTGAAATGGAAAAAGTTGAAATCCTTTCTGTCCTTCATGACCTCGGCAAGTTTGTCGTATTCCGCCATAATCTTCGGAATATCCTCCTCACGAAGCGCCCATTCCTTACTTTCTTCCGAACAGACCGGCTCGACCGATATCTGTTTGAAGCCGAGATCGGCCATATGTATCACATCGTTTGAAAAATCGAGGTTGTAGCGGGTAAAAGTCCCGCGCAAGTAATACTCCTTGTCACCTCTTGCTTCAACAAGCTTTTTGAACTTTGGAAGTATCATGTCGTAGCTTCCGCTGCCGTTCGGCGTCACTCTTAGCCTGTCGTTTACTTCTTTGCGGCCGTCGAGAGAAAGAACGCAGTTTTTCATCACGCTGTTGATGTATTCGATGTTTTCGTCGCTTAAAAGCACGCCGTTCGTCGTAATAGTGAACCGGAAATTCTTGTTCTTTTCCTTCTCAAGCGAGCGGGCGTAATCGACGGTCTCTTTGACGACGTCCATCGCCATAAGCGGCTCACCGCCAAAAAAATCGACCTCGATATTGCGTCTGCTCCCCGAGCGCTCAACGACGAAATCTATCGCGCGCTTAGCGGTCTCGGCGTCCATGAGCAGCCTTCCGGTTCCGAAATCGCCGGTCGAGGCGAAGCAGTATTTGCACCGGAGGTTGCAGTCGTGCGATACGTGAAGGCAGAGCGCCTTTATAGGCGCGTTTTTAATGACGGCCAGCGCGGGGTCGATATAGTCTTCCGACGCGAAAAGCTCTCCCCTGTCCGCGAGAGCGCGGAGCTCTGAGAGCGCATCTTCTATTTCAGATTTGGAATGCTGCGGAAGCTGTACCGCTATCTCAGACGCGGAAACATCCGGCGAATCCATCTTTTCAAGCACGTCATAAGACAGTTTGTCCAAGATGTGCACGGCACCGCTGCCCACGTCGACGGCTATGTTTTTTCCCAACAGAGAAAATGTATGTACCATAGAGGTATCCTCCAAAGAGTTGACGAAATTTAAGGGCGGACAAAAGTCCGCCCTTTCAAATGATGACAAACGGAATATTACTTTTTATTTTCGCACTTCTGGTTTGCAACAGTGCAGGAAGTCTTGCATGCGGACTGGCAGGAAGTCTGGCACTCGCCGCAGCCGCCCTTTGCCGCGCTGTTTTTAAGCGTCGCGCCGTTAAGCGTTTTAATATGATTCATGAGTTTTGCCTCCTTGTGTATTTTCATCCATGTTACCATAGTCTCATGTCTTTTTCAATCGTTTTTGACTGATTTTGTGTTTTTTCCCTACGCGTACCGAACGCGCCGAAAGTCCCGATACCGCGCCTCCAATCAAAGCGGCCGCAAGTATAAAGAGCCCGTATTTTCCGAGCGACAAATCGTCGTAAAGGATGAAACCTAGTATGTACAGCGCCACGAAAAAAGCCAACGCCGCAGCGAGCGCCGTCAAAAGCGCGCGGAAGCGATACCGCAGCACGGCGGACATACCTCCGGCAAAGGCCGCTATAAACGCCGCTGCGCACATCAGTATTATCAACCGATCCTCGCCCACGGCTCCGGACAAAACGAGACGCGCCGCCAGCGCGAGAGCCACGAAATATACAACGAGCGAAACGGCCGCTCCGAAAAGAATGGACAGCACGAACGCCTTTTTACCTGCAGCGCGCTTTCCTTTCATGAAAAAAGCCCTCCCTTTGATAATGCTTAAAAAAGCATATTCGCAGGAAAGACTTTTCATTCCGCTTTGCGGCGGTATTATTTCTCGTCTTTGGGTTCGATCTTCTCGCCATTCAGGGTAGGAGCGTTATCTTTCTCCTCCGCAGGCGTTGAGGGATCTTCGATAAATGCGTCGGCCTTCTCCTCGGGAGTCAGCTTCTTGCGGTTTTTCTTGTCGTTGTTCGTGTCCTTGATGTCCTTCTGAACTCCGGCAGTGGATATTGCCCACTTTGCAAACTCCAAGCGGACTCTGTCCTCGCTGGTCTCGATTATGATTGTATCGTCAGAGGTCTGGACAACGCGCCCTACGACACCACCGATGGTGGTTATCTTATCGCCCTTCTTAAGGTTGCTGCGCATATTCTCTTGCTCTTTTTTCTTCTTATTCTCCGGACGGATGAGGAAGAAATAGAAAACGACAACAAGCAAGACTATGGGAATCAGTGTTGTGGATAAGCTGCTACTCATGGGTATTTCTCCTTTTGTGGTTGTTTTTCTTAATGCATTGCTCTAATTATAGTTAAATGCTTCCGATATTGCAAGCATTTTCAAACGCGCTCGTCAACTTTTCCACTGTATTCCCCGCGGAACGCCTCGAATTCGCCCGAATCTATGGCGTCGCGCATGCGCTGCATCAGTTCATTGTAAAAATACAAGTTGTGTATCACGGCAAGGCGCATGGCTAGCATCTCTTCAGAATGAAACAAGTGGCGTATATACGCGCGCGAAAAATTGCGGCAGACCGGGCATCCGCAGCTTTCGTCCACGGGACGGTCATCGGTCGTGTATTTTTCGTTTTTAAGGTTCAGCGCGCCGTGCCATGTGAACATCTTGCCGTGCCGTCCGTTTCTCGACGGCATAACGCAGTCAAAGAAATCGACGCCTCTGGCCACAGCTTCTATCATATTGCTAGGCGTGCCGACGCCCATAAGATACCTCGGCTTGTCCTTCGGTGCGAACGGCTCCACGGCGTCGATAATATCGTACATCGTCTGAGCGGGCTCTCCTACCGCGAGGCCTCCTATTGCGTAGCCATCGCAGTTCAGCTTCGCTATTTCCTTCATATGCCACACGCGAAGCTCGGGATACGTTCCGCCCTGATTTATCGCGAAGAGCTGCTGCGCGGGGTTGACGGCGTCAGGCAGCGCGTTGAGCCGCTCGTGCTCTGAGACGCAGCGATCGAGCCAGCGCAGTGTGCGCTCGCACGACTGCTTTACGTATTCGTAAGGCGAAGGATTCTCCACGCACTCGTCGAAAGCCATCGCTATATCGGAACCGAGAGCGGACTGTATCTGCATGCTCTCCTCCGGGCCCATGAATATACGGTGTCCGTCGAGGTGCGATGCAAAAGTCACGCCCTCCTCCTTTATTTTGCGGAGCACGGCGAGCGAAAACACCTGAAACCCGCCGCTGTCGGTCAGTATAGGTCCGTCCCAGTTCATGAATTTATGGAGTCCACCAAGCTGCTTTACAACGTCCTCTCCAGGCCGCAGATGCAGATGATAGGTGTTTGACAGCTCTATCTGCGTCTTTATCTCTTTAAGATCAAGCGCGGATACGCCGCCTTTTATCGCAGCCTGCGTGCCGACGTTCATGAAAACCGGAGTCTGAACGGTTCCGTGGGCGCAGGTGAACTCGCCGTGCCTGGCCAAGCCGTCGGTCTTTATAACTTTGAACATTCGTCTCTCCTCAATAGATGAACATAGCGTCGCCGAAGCTGAAAAATCTATATTTCTGCTCCACGGCCTCTTTATAAGCTTCGAGTATATGCTCCCGTCCTGCAAGAGCCGAAACGAGCATGATAAGCGTGCTCTCAGGCAGATGAAAATTCGTTATCAGGCAATCGAGCACCTTGAATTTATAACCGGGATAGATATATATGTTCGTCCAACCTCCGGTCGCCCGCACGGTACCTTCGTCATCCGACCACGATTCTATCGTCCTGCACGAGGTCGTCCCTACACAAACCACGCGCCCGCCGTTTTTCTTCGTATCGTTTATGAGCTTCGCCGTCTCGGGTGGGATGACGCAGTATTCGCTGTGCATCTCGTGTTCTGTTATCTCGTCTTCCTTTACGGGGCGAAACGTTCCGAGACCGACGTGAAGCGTCACATAACATATTCCGACGCCCATGTCACCTATCTGCTTAAGAAGCTCCGGCGTAAAGTGCAGCCCCGCCGTCGGCGCGGCGGCGGAGCCGAGCACCTTTGAATAAACTGTCTGATACCGCTCCTGATCTGTAAGTTCCTGCTTTATATATGGCGGCAGCGGCATCTTGCCGAGCCGCTCAAGTATTTCTAGAAATATCCCCTCGTAATCAAAGCGCACGAGCCTGTTTCCGCCTTCTACCTCTTCGACGACCTCGGCTGTAAGCTGTCCATCTCCAAACGAGAGTTTTGTTCCCGGGTGCATTTTCTTTCCCGGGCGAACAAGGCATTCCCAGACCTTATCCCCCTTGTCGATGAGCAGCAGCACCTCGCAGGCCCCGCCGCC
>JAYFRC010000023.1:0-15467 GCA_034926415.1 Oscillospiraceae bacterium | reverse complement strand
CTTCACCGCCATCAACATCAACCCGGTCGTTCCAAACGGCGGAACTCTCCCAAACGACGGCAGCCAAACATAAAAGCAGCAAATATTAAGAAACGCCCCGGAGCTTAAGGCTCCGGGGCGTTTTCTGCTGTTATTTTTTTCTCTCGCTGGAGGCAATGAGCATCGAAAGCAATATGCTGCAGACAAGCACGCCGAATATAATGCATATCGAAACCATGGTGGTAATGTGGATGCCGAATATGACCGCCAGCAGCTTAATGCCCGTAAACATCAGTATTGCGGCCACGCCGTAGCGCACGTACCTGAACTGCTCCGCCATATATTCAAGCACGAAGTAGAGCTGCCTCAGGCCGAGTATGGCGAGAATATTCGACGAGTAGACAATGAACGGGTGCGTCGATATCGAGAACACCGCTGGCACCGAGTCTATTGCGAATATGATGTCTGAAAACTCTATCAGCAGAAGCACGCCGAGCAGCGGCGTCGCATGGAGCACAGCCCTGCCGAGCTTCTCGGATTTTTCATGCACGAAGAATTTTTCTCCGACAAAATACTTCGTCATAGGGATGACCCTGCGTATCGCACGCATGATAAAGCTGTCCGCCGGGTTCTTCTCCTCGTCGTCGCCCCTGAACATCTTGACCCCGTTTATAAGCAGAAGCACGCCGAAAATGTAAAGCACCCAGTCAAACTTTTCTACTATTGCCACACCGAGCATTATGAAGATGAAACGCAGGATTATCGCACCGATAATGCCCCAGTGCAGGACTCTGTGCTGGGCGTGCTCGGTTATTCCGAAGGCCGTGAAAATCGACATGAAGACAAACAGATTGTCCATGCTCAGGCTGAACTCTATAAGATAGCCGCCGAGGAACTCTATCGCAAGGCTCTGTCCCAGAATTCTCCAGACTCCGGCAAATACGGCCATCGCTATCGCGATCCAGAACGCCACCCATTTCATTGCGTTAAGCAGGCGATGCCGTCCGGTCGGTTTGCCGTTAGCATTGTATTTTCCGCTCATATTCTTTCGTCCTTTTTACCCGTGGTCTGAAATTTCAGACTATCAATGGCAACAAAAAAAGACCATAATGTCCGCTGCCACGGCCATTAAGGTCTTGCTTTCCCATGGGAGAATAAGGCCAGACTTTTTCAAATCGGCTGTTGGTCTTATTACTTGCAAGCTACTCCCCTTAATTGAACATAAGTATATCTCATACTGCACATTCTTGTCAAGGCGAAAATCGTCGCCCCGAGCGCTTTTTGAAGTTCCGGCTTTTCTGTCGGGTTTCTGTCTTCGCAATAGCATTTTTCGCTGTATAAATGAGATTCCGCGTCTCCGGACGGAGGCGCGGAATCTCTGCTTTCTCGGAGGTCGTCCGAAAATTAAAGCATCTTCTTGAGATCCGTGCTGATGATAAGATCAGCTTCAGTAGCAGCCTTGACCTGCTCGACAGTATACTCGGGGTTGATCTCAGTCAGCTCGAGTCCCTTATCGGTTACTTTCATAACACCCATCTCAGTGATAATGATGGTTACGCACTTGGTAGCGGTGTAGGGCAGGGTGTTGGCCTTCAGAATCTTGGGAGCGCCCTTCTGGGTGTGGGTCATAGCGACTATGACCTTCTTTGCGCCGACAACGAGATCCATAGCGCCGCCCATGCCGGGAACCATCTTACCGGGGATGATCCAGTTGGACAGGTTGCCTTCCTGGTCGACCTGCAGAGCTCCGAGGACGGTAGCGTCCACGTGTCCGCCGCGGATCAGGGAGAAAGAAGTAGCGGAATCGATGAAGCTTCCGCCGGGAGCGACAGCAGCAGGATTGCCGCCGGCGTCTACAACGTGCTCAGGATCCTTGTTCTCATCGGTAACCACACCGGTGCCGATGATGCCGTTCTCGGACTGGAGAATGACATGAACACCCTCAGGCAGGAAAGAGGGAACCATGGTCGGAAGACCGATGCCCAGATTGACGACGTCGCCGTCCTTCAGCTCTTTAGCAACGCGAGCTGCAATAATAGCCTTGACATTATCCATTATCTGTTACCTCCATCCACAATGTAACTGACATAAGCGCCGGAGGTGACAACTTCTTCAGGGGCGATCTCTCCGACCTCAACGATGTTCTCAGCTTCAGCGATAACGCAATCAGCGGCGGTAGCCATAACAGTATTGAAGTTACGGGTGTCGCCCTTGTACCACATATTGCCGGCTTTGTCGATCTTGTAAGCGGAAACGAGCGCAAAGTCTGCATGCAGAGGAGCCATCAGAAGATAATCTCTACCCTTGATGTTCTTCTTCTCAAGGCAGAACTCGTTCTGCTCGATGATGGTGTTGACGCCGGTAGGAGTCAGCACGCCGCCGAGGCCTGCGCCGCCGGCGCGGATCATCTCAGCCATGGAGCCCTGAGGAATAAGGCAAACCTCGAGGGAACCGTCGTTCATCTGCTGCGCGACTTCGGGGTTGAGTCCGACGTGGGTAGCGATGAGCTTCTTGATCTGATGATTGTGGACCAGCTTGGCGGTGGCATAGAACTCCTCACCGTTGTGGTTCGGGCCCGCAGCATCGTTGCAGATCATGGTAAAGTCTTTCTTGCCGCTCTTGGCAAGAGCCGCAATGATTGAGTGAGCGCTGCCGCATCCCATGAAACCGCCGAACATAATGGTGGCGCCATTAGGAATCTTTGCAACAGCCTCTTCGATGGATATGATTTTGGCCATATTTGAATACCTCCCAATTTATTCTAAGCAGAGCCGGCGCATATTCTGCGCCGGCTTTGCTTGAAATACTAAATCAGCGCTTTATCAGCACTTTTCGACTATGACCGCAGTGCCCATGCCGCCGCCGATGCACAGCGTGGCAAGACCCTTCTTGGCCTCGGGGCGCTTCTGCATCTCGTGGAGCAGTGTGACAATGATACGTGCGCCGGAGCATCCGACAGGATGTCCCAGAGAAATAGCGCCGCCATTGACGTTGACTTTCTTCATGTCAAACTTAAGGTCGCGTGCAACAGCAATTGACTGAGCTGCGAAAGCCTCATTGGCCTCGACGAGATCCATGTCGTCAATGGTCACGCCGGCAGCAGCCATGGCGTTGCGGGAAGCGGGAACCGGTCCTACGCCCATGATCTTCGGGTCAACGCCGCCCTGGCCGTAGCCGATGAGCTTAGCCATGGGCTTGAGGCCGTACTTCTTGACCGCTTCGCCGGAAGCGATAACGAGAGCTGCAGCGCCGTCATTGATGCCGGAAGCGTTGGCTGCGGTAACGCGGCCGCCGTCCTTCTTGAACGCAGGCTTCAGGGTAGCCATCTTCTCGAGGGAAACGTCACCCTTCGGGAACTCGTCGGCCTTGAAATCAACCATGGCCTTCTTGACCTTGACGGGAACAGCGACGATCTCGTCGTTGAAGCGGCCGGAAGCCTGAGCGGCAGCGGTCTTCTTCTGAGAGTTGTAAGCAAACTCGTCGAGCTCTTCGCGGGTAATGCCCCACTGATCGCAGATGTTCTCGGCGGTCATGCCCATGTGGTAGTTGTTGTAAACGTCCCACAGTCCGTCGTTGACCATAGTATCTACAATCTGGTTGTTAAACATACGAGCGCCCCAGCGAGCGGCAGGGATGCTGTAGGGAGCCGCGGACATGTTCTCGGTTCCGCCTGCGACAATGATGTCGGCGTCGCCGGCCTTGATGGAACGGGCAGCCTCAATGACGGCCTTCATGCCTGAACCGCAGACCATGCCGACGGTATAAGCGGGAACTTCGATAGGTACACCGGCCTTAAGAGAGCACTGACGAGCGACGTTCTGGCCGAGTCCGGCGGTCAGGATGCAGCCCATCATGACCTCGTCGACGTTCTCGGGCTTGACGCCCGCGCGATTAAGAGCTTCCTTGATAACGATAGCACCCATTTCAGCAGCGGGGGTATTCTTAAGGCTTCCTCCGAAACTGCCGATGGCTGTTCTGCAGCCGTTTACTATGTAGACTTCTTTCATATTTGAGATGACCTCCTCAAAAGATTTTGTACCCTTAGTATACTCGTCTATCTTAGGAACGTCAACTTTCTTAGAGGCCTTAAAATGCGGTTTTGAAGAATTTTCCCAGCCTGTTCGTTAAAATTATAACACATCTTTCAGCTGATTACAACCTATAAACATTTTTTTGGCTTTTTGACTAGTTTTGACTGCGTCTTCATCTACATTCATGATTTATTCAAAATTTGGCGCGGCGGAACAATATTGTCCCGCCGCGCCGTACGAATCTGATAAATATGTATCCCGGAGAGATTTTTTATCCAGCCGTTGGGGCTTCGACCTGACTGCGCTCTTCGTCGGCAGCCTTGAGGAAATCGGTAAGGCTCAGCTTGTCGTAAGCCGGGCTGTGGGTAACCTCGAGGGTCGAGATATAAGCGGAAATGAAATCGTTCATCGCTCCGGATGAAGAATCCTCATACGCCTGTGTCAGCTCATCGAGCGTGTAATCGTCCGAGGAATAACCCGAGTTCTCGGCCCACTCGCGGACAGCGTCCTCAGTGGGTTCAAGCTCGCCGCCCTTGGCCATAAGCGTGTCGCTGAGATTATTAAACAGGTAGTTCACTTTGGCGGTGTAGAGCATATCGTCCTCGGTAAGGCCGTAGTAAGTGAGATACTTCTCATATGTTTCCTCGCCGTCATAGTACTCGACATAAGTATCATGCAGGCCGGCGAGCTCCGTCTCCTGGTCGTCGGTCAGCGCGCAGCCGTACTGCTGTGCCAACTGCTCGATGGCAACGCAGTACTTGCACGTCGTCTCCGCGTCGTCGAGAACGTACTGCTGATATGTGGTTCCGGAGTATATCTCCGACGACCAGTCTATATCGTCGCCAAAATACTGCGTCAGATAATCGCAGTCGGTAGCCACCCAATAAAGGTAGAGTGTTGCCGGTACGTCCGTGCCCGATATGGTCATTATAGCCGCGGCGGATTTTACTCCGGCGGCGCGGGTATATATTGTTCCGCCCGATGTGTTGCCGGCGATGCACCAATAAAAGCCCGCCGCCGTAAGTGCAGCGCACACTATCAGCGCGACCGCCCTGCGTTTGAATTTCATATTGCAATGCCTCCAAACAGTTATAGATGTATACTACCACTGCACCGATGATTGTGCAACAATTAACATTCTTTTTTCGCGGAGTTTTTTCTCTGCCGTTCCGCGAAAAATCCCGCGAGTTCGAGCGCTCTCGAAAGCGCGTCGTCCCCCTTTGACATTCTCAGCGCGAGTCTGGGCTTGTCGCCCGCTAGGAAACGGAGGCGTCCCTTGAATCCGCTGAGCGCGCACGCCTCGCTCATGGCCTCAAGGTCGGCCTCGGCAAACGTGAACACTATCTCGCTTCCGCTCTGCGACACGTCGGTTATCCCGCCCCGCGAAGCGTCCGCGCGGAGCATGGCTACATCCAGCAGTGCGCATACCGCTTTCGGCGGGTCGCCGTAGCGGTCGGTCAGCTCGTCGAGCAGGTCGTCGGCGTCGTCGCTCGTCCGTATGGCCGCTATACGACGATACAGATCCATCCTCTGTTCCGGCGACGTCACATATCTCTCAGGTATGTTGGCCGAGACGGCGAGGTCGGCGGAGCACTCCGCCGTTATCTCCCTTTTCCCGCCCTGCTCCTCGAGCACCGCATCCTCAAGCAGCGAAAGATACATATCGTAGCCGACGCTCATCATATATCCGGACTGCTCTGGGCCGAGCAGGTTCCCGGCCCCGCGTATTTCGAGGTCGCGCATCGCTATTTTGAAACCCGAGCCGAACTCGACGTACTCGCGTATCGCCGTAAGCCGCTTGTTCGCGACCTCGGTCAGTATTTTGCCCTTGCGGTAGGTCAGATAGGCAAAGGCGCGGCGCGACGAGCGGCCTATGCGTCCGCGGAGCTGGTGCAGTTGGGCGAGGCCGAGATTGTCTGCGTCCTCAATTATCATGGTATTCACGTTAGGTATGTCTATTCCGGTTTCTATTATAGTGGTGCAGACAAGGACCTGCGCCTCGCCCTCGGAGACGCGCCGCATGATCTCGGAAAGTTCCTTTTCATCCATCCTGCCGTGAGCCACGGCAACATTGACGTCCTCCCCGAGCATCTCGCTTATTCGGGCCGCCGTCCTGTCGATGGTCTCGACGCGGTTGTGCAGATAATACACCTGCCCGCCGCGCGCTATCTCGCGGCGCATCGCGTCGCCGACGACACTCCAGTCGTGCTCGATGACATACGTCTGAACGGGCTGGCGGTCGCTCGGCGGCATCTCGATGACGCTCATGCTGCGTATTCCCGACAATGCCATATTGAGCGTCCTCGGTATCGGTGTCGCGGTCAGCGTCAGCGTGTCCACCTGCTTCGCCATCTCGCGCAGTTTTTCCTTGTGCGTGACGCCGAATCGCTGCTCCTCGTCGATAATGAGCAAGCCGAGGTCCTTAAACTCGATGCCCTTACCGAGCAGGCGGTGCGTACCTATAAGAATATCTATCGAGCCGCTTTTCAGCTCGGACAGTATCTTTTTGCTCTCCCGCGCGTTCTGAAAGCGCGAAAGCAGGGCAATGTTGACGGGAAACTGGCGGAAACGTCCCGACGCCGTCACGAAGTGCTGCTGGGCAAGCACGGTGGTGGGCACGAGTATGGCGGCCTGCTTCCCGTCGAGCACGCACTTCATTACGGCGCGCAGCGCGACCTCAGTCTTGCCGTAGCCAACGTCGCCGCAGAGGAGCCTGTCCATGGGTATGTTCTTTTCCATGTCCTCCTTTATTTCCTCGATACAGCGCATCTGGTCGGCGGTCTCCTCGTACTCAAAGGCTTCCTCAAATTCCTTCTGCCAAGGCGAGTCTGGGGAGAAGGCGTGTCCTGCGAGGCGCTGACGCTCGGCATAGAGCTTTATCAGCCCCTGCGCCAGATCCTTCGCCACAGCTCTGGCACGCGTCTTCGTGCGCTCCCAGTCAGTTCCGCCGAGGCGGTTGAGTCTGGCCTTGCCTTCCTCACCGCCGCCGATGTATTTCGACACGAGGTCGAGCTGCGTCGCTGGGACATATAGACAGTCGCCGCCCGCGTAGGCTATCTTGATGTAATCCTTCTCAACGCCGTCCACGGGCATCCTGAATATTCCCTCGAAACGCCCGACGCCGTGGTGGGCATGGACTACCAGGTCGCCCGGCGACAGGTCGGCGTAGGACCTTATCCTCTGCCTGTTGTCCGTCTTCTTTTTTCCGCGGCGCTCTTTCTTTTTCGCCGGCGCAAGCATCTGCCCCTCGGTAAGCACCGCGAGGCGTATCGTCGGATATTCCATTCCCGCTGAGAGCGTCCCGCGCATAACGGCTACACGGCCGTGCTCCGGCAGCTCTTCGTCCCGGGAGAGTCCGTTCGGTATCCCGCGTTCGGTCAGCATTTCCGCCATATTCTTTTCGCGGAGGTCGCCCCCGCAGAGTATAAACACGCGGTAGTCGGCCGAAACGTAGTGCTGTATGTCTGCCGCAGCCGCGTCGAGACTTCCGCCGTAGGAAGAGAGCTGCTTTGCCGTGATGCCGAGCAGCGTGGCGGGACGAAGCGGCCAGCGCGAGGTAGGCAGCGACTCCGTCATGCACACGGCAAAATCCGCAAGCCTCGCCCACAGCGCCTCCGGCGATTCCATGAGCCGCGCCCACTCGCCGGCCAGAATTCCGGCGGATATGAGCGCCTCCGCGTCTTCCCGGTGTTCAGAGGCGCAGTTTTTCGCTCTTTCCGCGACGCGCGAGCTCTCTCCGACGCAGACTATCGCGTCCTGCGGCAGATAATCGGCCACTGTTCCGGCTTCGGGATATGCGGCGCAGAAATATCTGTCGCTTCCCTGTACAGAGGCGTTTTGGAGCAGCCGCTCCGCATCCTCGGAGAGCGCGCGACATAGTTTTTCCCCGTTCTCTTTTTTCGCCGCCCGGCGCGAAAGCGCCTCCATCTTTTTGGCTAAAGCTTCGCGTCCTCCCTCGCATAAATCGGGAAGGAACTCGGACGCGGGAAGTATCCGTGCCGACTTTATATTTTTTACCCTTCTCTGCGACGATATATCGAATACGCCGAGCGAATCAGCCTCGTCGTCGAAAAACTCGCATCTCACGGGCATGTCCATACCCGTAGAAAACACGTCGAGTATCCCGCCGCGCATGGCGAACTGTCCCTCGCCCTCCACCTGCTCGCATCTTGAATATCCGGCTCTGCCAAGACGTTCGGCAAGCTCCGTTACGTTGTATTTTCCTCCGACGCGGAGTGTGAATGACGCGGCTTTGAGGACACCGCGCGGCACCGTTTTCTGCATAAGCGCTTCCGGCGTCGCGGCTATTATGCCGGCCTTTCCCGACGCCAGCGCGCCGAGAGCCGCTATGCGCCGCATCTCCCACTCTCGCGACGCCGCGGCCGCAGAACGGAGCTGAAGCTCCCTCGCGGTCAGCATGACGCTCTTTTCTCCGGTCAGGCTTTCAAGGTCGGCCAAAACGCGCGCGCACTCGCGCTCGTCGGCGCAGACCACAACTATTGGTCTTCCGGTCTTTTCTCTCAGCGCCGCGAATATATGCGCGCGGTGCACGCTTCCGACGCCTGTCACGGCTGCGGGACAGCGTCCCGCCTCGATGCTTTCAGCCAGCTCCGTCATTTCTTTCATCGAAAGCAGCGCCTTTATAAGCACGTTCATGTTGTCCCGCCTCCTTTCTTGCTTTTCTATAATATGGAAGTCAAAACGCGCGATTCGGCGCACCCCGCATCGTAATGAGGGGGTGTGCCGGTTTTTGTCGTATTTTTTATCCGTTGAATTTGCTCATAGCCCTGTCGCAGCCCTCGGTTATAATACACTCGGCCGCGTCAAGCGCGCGCGGTATGGCGCTTTCGACCAGTTTCCTGTCGGCTATGCTCAGGTTCCCGAGCACCCAGGCCGCGAGGTCGTAGTCCTCTCTCGGCTTTTCCCCGACGCCTATCTTCACGCGCGGCATCCTGTCCGAACCCACGCGGGCAATGATATCCTTCACCCCGTTGTGCCCGCCCGCGCTTCCGGAGGCGCGGACACGTATCTTTCCGACGGGGAGCGACACGTCGTCGTATATTATTATAATGTGTTCGGGCGGTATTTTGAAAAACGACGCCGCCTGCGAAACGGATGTGCCGGAAAGATTCATCATTGTCTGCGGCTTCATCACAAGGACATTTTCACCGCCGAAGTTCACGCTCTGCGTCAGCGCCTTGTATCTGAGCCTGTCGATTTTGAAGTCTCCGCGCTCCGCAAGCGCGTCGGCCGCCATAAATCCCACGTTGTGGCGCGTGTTGTTGTATTTTATTCCGGGGTTGCCGAGAAATACCATCAGCCACGACACCGCGCCGCCGCTTTTTTTGAAAAACATAAATTCACCCCGATAAGAACGTCGTCAAATCGGGCGGGAGCTTTGCGCTCCCGCCCAAACACGCCTTTTTATATCACAGGAACAGCTTGGAAACAGAGACCTCCTGGTAAATGCGCTCTATCGCCTCGGCGAACATGGGCGCGACGCTGAGGTACTTTATCTTTTTGCAGCTCTCGCCGACGGTCGTGGGTATAGTGTCGAGCAGGGCAAGCTCCTCGAACATGCTGCCGGAAATGCGCTCTAGCGCGGGACCGGAGAGTACGCCGTGAGACGCACAGGCGTGAACGCTGTTCGCGCCGCCGACTTCGACTATCGCTTTCGCAGCGTTGCATATCGACCCGCCGGTATCGACCATGTCGTCAAACATTATGCAGTCGCGGCCGCGACCGTCGCCGATGATGTTCATGACCTCGCAGGAGTTAGCTTTCGGACGGCGCTTGTCCACGATAGCGAGGCCCATTCCGAGCTTCTGCGCGAAAGCGCGGGCTCTTGCGACGGAACCGACGTCCGGGGAGACGACGACCATTTCCTCGTGATTGTTTTTAAATTTTTTGCCGTAATATTCAACAAATATGGGGTTGCCGAGCAGGTTGTCCACAGGAATATCGAAAAAGCCCTGTATCTGGGCGGCGTGAAGATCCATCGTAAGCACACGGTTGGCTCCGGCGCAGGTTATCATATTGGCGACGAGCTTTGCGGAGATGGGGTCTCTTGCCTTTGCCTTTCTGTCCTGGCGGGCATAACCGAAATAAGGGATAACGGCGGTAATGCGTCCGGCCGATGCTCTTGTGAGCGCGTCTATCATTACGAGCATCTCCATGAGATTGTCGTTGACCGGATCGCAGGTGGACTGTATCACGAATACGTCGCTTCCGCGTACGCTCTCGTAAAGGGAAGCATAGCATTCTCCGTCGGAGAACTTGCCAACCTCGCTGTTTCCAAGCTGGATGTTCATCAGGTTACAGATATCCTGTGCCAGCTTGGGGTTGGAGTTTCCCGCGAACACCTTGATATCCTTTCCGTGTGCAATCATTTCTTGTACCTCTTTCTATATAATGATTCATTTTTATGCCCCGCATCGTTTCGCGCTCGGCGCTCCCTGCGTCGGGCAATGCGGAAAGGAAAGCGATTATTTGTTACTACGCAAAAAATTATATCAAAGCTCTCCCTAAAAATCCATTGAATTTTACCTTTTTTTGAAATCTGTAATGATTTTTGCGCGGTTTCCGGCTTCAACTTTCCCCAAAATGCCGCTCCGGAGCCGCCCGGCGCGTTTTGCGGCGGCAAATCGCCGCGCGCAGCACTCTGCCGCCGCAAATTCCCGCTCTTTCGAGCATTTGCGCGCTTTTTTGCAAATTATTTTTTGTAAGAAATAAATTTTTTTGCATATTTCAGCTTATTTTCATAAAAAACCCTCTTTTATAGTTGAAATTTTGCTTGCTTTGCATTACAATTAGGAAGCTGTTAATAAACGGCCCACAGGAGACCTCAAATGATAAATATAGTTCTGGTGGAGCCGGAAATACCGGCCAATACGGGAAATATCTCCCGCACCTGTGCCGTTACCGGCTGCCGCCTTCATCTTATAAAACCTCTCGGTTTCGACATATCGGACAGCGCCGTAAAGCGCGCCGGCCTCGACTACTGGCACCTGCTTGACCTGACTGTTTACGAAAACCTCGGTGACTTTTTCCAAAAGAATCCAGACGCCTCCGATATATGGCTCGCGACCTCAAAGGCTCCCCGCTCCTACTGTGAGGCGAGCTTCAGCGACGGCTGCTGGATATTTTTCGGCAAGGAGACCGCCGGGCTCCCCCGTGATTTCCGCGAGGCGCACCGCGAGCAGTGTCTTCGGATACCGATGCTTCACGGCGTGCGCTGCCTCAATCTTTCGAATTCGGTCGCGGTTTTTGCCTACGAAGCGCTGCGTCAGCAGGGCTTTTCCGGTTTTCAGGAAGCCGGAGAGATGGCGGAAGGCACGGCGGGGATCTGAATTGCGCAGTTTTTTATTCTTTCTTATATTTTTCACAAGGGAGGTTTTTTAATGAATTATAACAAGAAAACTGTTTCTGACGTTGATGTGCGCGGCAAAAAAGTCCTGCTTCGCTGCGATTTCAACGTTCCTCAGGACAAGGAAACTGGCGCCATAACCGACGATAAGCGCATTGTCGCGGCGCTTCCGACGATACGATACCTGCTCGACAACGGCGCAGCCGTCATCGCCTGCTCGCATCTCGGCAAGCCAAAGGGCGAAAGAAAGGAATCCCTCTCGCTTGCGCCGGTGGCAAAGCGCCTTTCCGAGCTTCTCGGAATGCCGGTAACCTTCTGCACCGATGTGGTCGGTTCAGATGCGAAGGCCAAGGCCGCGGCCGTAAAGCCCGGCGAGATAATCCTGCTTGAGAACCTGCGCTTTGAAAAGGGCGAGGAAAAGAACGACCCGGCGTTTGCAAAGGAGCTCGCCGACATGGCTCAGCTTTATGTGTCGGACGCGTTCGGCACGGTTCATCGCGCGCACGCCTCTACCGCCGGCGTCGCGGCGTATCTTCCGGCGGTCTCCGGCTTTCTTATAAAGAAAGAGCTCGAAATAATGGGCGGCGCTCTAAACGATCCGAAACGCCCCTTCGTCGCCGTGCTCGGCGGAGCGAAGATATCAGACAAGATAAACGTCATCAACAACCTGCTTGAAAGGGTCGATACTATCATCATCGGCGGCGGAATGGCATATACATTCCTTGCCGCGAAAGGTGGAAAGATAGGCCAGTCAATGCTCGATGCGGAAAAGATAGACTATGCCCGCGAGATGATGAAAAAGGCCGATGACAAGGGCGTCAGGTTCCTGCTTCCTGTCGACGCGACAGCCGCAAAGGAATTTTCAAAGGACGCCGCACCCGTCGTAGTCGACGCTATGAACATACCCGAAGATATGCAGGGACTAGACATCGGCCCGAAGACCTGCGAACTGTTCGCCACAGCTACGGTCGGAGCGGGAACGATAGTGTGGAACGGCCCCATGGGCGTGTTCGAGTTTCCGGCTTTCGCCAAGGGCACAGAAGCCATGGCCAAGGCGCTCGCGGACAGCGGAGCGATAACAATAATCGGCGGCGGCGACAGCGCAGCCGCGGCCGAGCAGCTCGGCTTTGCGGACAGGATAACCCATATCTCCACTGGCGGCGGCGCGTCTCTCGAGTTCCTTGAGGGCAAGGAGCTTCCCGGCGTGGCCTGCCTGCTCGACAAATAAAATCACCCCTAAAAAGTCTGTGGCTTTTGAGAAGAAAGATTCGGCTCTGATGCGCAAGATTTGCCGGGCGTAAGCCGGCCGATCGCACACCTGCGAGCCGGGAAGTGTTTTTCCGCCGCGCATGTCGCCGGAAAAAACGAATCAGGCTTCTTCGCGGCCTGTGCGCCGCGAACTCCAAGAGATATTTACAAATACGGCAGCCAAAAACATACTCGTTTTTTTCATACCAAACATTTAACCAGAGGAGAGAAAAACATGAATCGCAGATATCGTAAAACAATAATAGCCGGAAACTGGAAAATGAACAAAACAGCCTCCGAGACAAAGCAGTTTGCCGAGGAGCTCAAGTCCGTACTTCCAAAGGCGAAGTGGTGTGATATCCTCGTCTGCGTCCCGTCCGTCAATATCCCTGCGGCTATGCGCGCGTTCAAGGATATGCGCGTGACCGTCGGAGCCGAGAACGTCTTCTACGAGAAGAGCGGCGCTTATACCGGAGAGGTGTCCGCCGATATGCTCAAGGACCTCGGCGTCAAGTACGTCATCATCGGCCACAGCGAGCGCCGTCAGTATTTCGGCGAGACCGACGTGACCGTCAACAAGAAAGTGCACGCCGCGCTTGACGCGGGGCTGCACCCGATCATCTGCGTCGGCGAGAGCCTTGAGCAGCGCGAGCTCGGCGTCACAATGGATCTGATCTCGCTTCAGCTCAAATCCGCTCTGGCCGGAGTCTCGGCCGAGAAGCTGCGCAAGTGCGTCGTCGCCTATGAGCCCGTGTGGGCCATCGGCACCGGCAAGACTGCGACTCCGGAACAGGCCGGAGAGGTGTGCACCTTTATCCGCGCCACAATACGCCACATATACGGTGCACGCGTCGCGCGTTCCATAACCATCCAGTACGGCGGTTCCATGAACCCCGGCAACGCCCATGAGCTGCTGTCCCAGCCCGACATCGACGGCGGACTTATCGGCGGCGCGGCGCTGAAATGCGACCAGTTCGTAAACATTATCAACGCGGCTAATCAGGACTGACGCTCGCTATCCCGCGTCTTCCCCACAACCGAAAAAACACGGCGCTCACGGCGCGCGCGCCAAACCGGAGCCGCGTCGCGACGCCTTTTCTTATGGAGAGAGTATCTTATAATGAAAACACCAACCACTCTGATTATAATGGACGGTTTCGGCCTTTCTTCCCAGAAAGAGGGCAACGCCATAGCCGCGGCGAAAACTCCCGCTCTCGACGCACTTATGGCGGAGAATGCGCACACCTCGCTGGCCGCATCCGGACTCGACGTGGGTCTGCCCGCCGGTCAGATGGGAAACAGCGAGGTCGGCCATACCAATATCGGCGCCGGCCGGGTCGTGTTTCAGGATCTGCCGCGCATAACGGTCTCGATAGAAGATGGCTCGTTCTTCAATAACGCCGCCTACTGCGCCGCAATGGACGCCTGTGCCAAAAACGGCTCCGCGCTCCATCTTCTCGGCCTTATATCCGACGGCGGTGTCCATTCGCACATAACGCATCTGTACGCCCTGCTCCGCATGGCAAAGGAGCGCGGCCTTTCGAGGGTTTATGTCCACGCTTTCCTCGACGGGCGCGACGTCCCGCCCAAAAGCGCCAAGCAGTACGTCAAGGCCTGCATGGACGAGTGTGCCAAGATTGGCGTCGGCAAAATAGCCACCCTCTCCGGCCGCTACTACGCCATGGACCGCGACAAGCGCTGGGATCGCCTTGAAAGCGCCTACGACGCCATTGTCTACGGTCAGGGGCGCATGAATTCCGACCCGCTGGCTGCAATAGACGAATCCTACGAAAACGGAGTGACCGACGAATTTGTCGAGCCTGTTGTGGTTGACCACGACGGCACCATATCCGACAATGACAGCGTCATCTTCTTCAACTTCCGCCCAGACCGCGCTCGCGAACTTACACGCGCGCTTGTCGACCCGGAGTTTGATGGGTTCGTGCGTCAATACTTCCCGCTGACCTTCGTGTGCACCACCGAGTACGACGCCACGATGCCGAACGTCTCCGTCGCGTTCCCGAGTCAGGCCGTCGTAAACTGCCTCGGCGAGTATCTGAGCCAGCTTGGACTGACCCAGCTCCGTATCGCCGAGACAGAGAAATACGCCCACGTCACCTTCTTTTTCAACGGTGGAAGCGAGACGGTATTCAAGGGTGAGGATCGCATTCTCGTCCAGTCTCCCAAGGTCGCGACATACGATCTCCAGCCCGAGATGAGCGCCGCAGAAGTCACGGAAAAGGCCGTCGAATGCATCAGGAGCGGCAACTACGACGTGATAATCCTTAACTTCGCCAACTGCGATATGGTCGGCCACACCGGCGTATTCGATGCGACCGTCAAGGCCGTCGAGACAGTAGACAAATGTGTTGGCGAGGTCGTTGCGGCCACGGCGGAAATGGGAGGAATCTCCATGGTCACCGCCGACCACGGCAACGCCGAACGCATGATAGGCGAAAACGGCATCCCGCACACCGCGCATACCACCAATCCCGTGCCATTCATCCTCTGCGGCGCGGGCGAGGAACTCCGCACCGGCGGGCGGCTCGCCGATATCGCTCCCACGATGCTCGACGTGATGGGCCTTGCCTGCCCGCCCGAGATGGACGGCAAAACGCTGATAATAAAATAAGACACCTCAGCCGTCGGCATTTCTGCCGGCGGCTGATTTTTTGCATCTTTTCAAAAATTTCCCAGTTGTGTATAAAATGGCCTCCGATTGTCAACAATAGCAGTCGGAGGTCATGTTTTATGAAAATATCCGATTTCAAAATATTTGGAAAAACATTTAAGGGCGCGGGATTATACATAGTCCTGCTCCTTTGCCTCGCGGCCGGTGTTTC
>JAYFRC010000093.1:0-11559 GCA_034926415.1 Oscillospiraceae bacterium | reverse complement strand
CGATACCCACGCCGACAAGTATATAGGGAAACACCTTTTTGAAAGTGGACAACATCTGCTCTTTTGCGTAAATCATCCGGTCTTTCTTCGTAAGATCCGGCGATTCGATGTCCACACTTCCGGCTGTCAGAATAAAACTCTCAACATATCTCTCCATGTGCAGCTTCTCGATAATCGTACCGCCGACTACTGCGATGATCAGACCGACGACTACATAGATGACTGCTACCTTTGCGCCAAAGATGCTCATCAGCAGAAGCAGCGAACCAAGGTCCACCATCGGTGAGGAAATCAAAAACGAGAACGTCACGCCGACCGGAAGCCCGGCAGAGGTGAACCCTATGAAAAGCGGTATGGACGAACATGAGCAAAATGGCGTAACGGTGCCCAGGAGCGCCGAAATACAGTTCGCCCAGATACCGTGAAACCGTCCGAGTATTTTTTTGCTTCGTTCCGGCGGGAAATAACTCTGAATATAGCTGATAAGAAAAATCAGGAAGCACAGCAGCACCGTGATTTTTATCACATCGTACAGGAAAAACTCGATGCTTCCGCCAAGGCGTGTGGATATATCAAGCCCCATGACGGAAAGCCCGCCGCCTATCAGTCCATCCAGCCATTTCATGCCGAGAATCTGATATTGGAAAAAATCCCAAATGACTTTTAGTATTTGCATTTCGGGGTTAGCCTCACTTTCAATAAAAAGACAATCATATCAAATAATTTTGATGCATTTTGCTTTATAAAAGCCATCCTTACGGTGGCTTTTATTTTTTACAGCAAATATTTTCTTCCAATACCGTGTTAGGCGTGGTCAGTTCTTTCAGTAAGTTCGCGGCATGGGCGCTGCCCTTTTCGCTGATTTTGTAATGCGTCCATTTTCCTTCCTGACGGCTTTCAACAATGCCCGACTCAACCAGGATTTTCATGTGGTAGGAAAGCCCCGACTGCCCCAAGTCCAACTCTTCCAATAAAACACAGGCGCATTTTTCGCCGCCGCGCAGAAGTTCAAGTATACGCAGGCGTTTTTCATCGCAAAATGCTTTGAATACCTTTGCATGCTCTTCATAAAACGTTGCCAAGTTATCACCTCGTATCAAAATTATTTGATATGTTATCAGTATATGCACCAAATCAAATTTTGTCAATATTAAATCCACTAAAAATAATGAGGCCTTTCGTTTTGACGGAAAATATATACAAGTCACCCCGCTATGTTTCTTATGTCATATGTATCCCTGCAATATTGTCAGGCGGCGAATTCAAAAATGCATGAATATAGACTGACTGCTTAGGAATGCTCCTGATAGCCGAATAATCAAAGCGGCTTTGGAGATATTATGCATGAGGTGAAAATTATGCAATTAACGCAAAAAGAAACTTCGCTCTTAAAAGATCTGAAGGAACAGGAGCAGATCTGCGTAGAAAAATACGGAAAATATTCCTCTGATGCAGCGGATCCACAGCTGAAAAATCTGTTTTCCCAGATTTCGCAGGCTGAAAAGCAGCATCTGGACACAATCAATCAGATTATCGGCGGAACAGTTCCAACCATGCAATCCGGCGGCAATCAGCAGCAGCCGCAGCAGACCTTTACTGCAAAATATACCGCGGCTGATCAGAACCAAGACAAGCAAAAAGACAGCTACCTCTGCACCGATTTGCTTTCGACAGAAAAGCATGTCTCTTCTTCTTACAATACCAGCATTTTCGAATTTAGGGATACCAATATAAGAGACGCCCTGAACCATATTCAAAAAGAAGAGCAGCAGCATGGCGAACAGCTTTATAACTATATGGCGCAGAATGGAATGTACAGCTAAGTCCAGCAATAGAAATAATTTTGAATAATAAAAGACCTGCGTTATATCTGTAAAACGCAGGTCCTTTATTATTAATGCAGAGACCTACGGCAATCGCGCAAGCTCATACCCAGAAATGCTGTCGCTTTATTTATTTTTTCGTATTTACTTTTCTCGTTATATAATGTAAAATAATTAAGCCAGGGTCAGTGACTCCGGTTGCCTGCTTTTATTTTCCGGCTGTTATAAAAAGGCGTCTTGCATAATCTTAAAATTTATAAATCCCGGCCTTCCGCCTTTCACGGCGGCCCTGACATTCGGAAACTATGCAATATCATAATCACAGGCTCACAGACAGAGAGGAACGGTCAAAATGGCAATTCTTAATAACAAGCCGACAAAGCGGTCGATAAACGCTCAAAATACAAAAAGCAAGCTGCTCGCCACCTCAATCAGTCTCTTCGCCCAGTATGGCTTCGACAAAGTGACGGTTGAAGATATAACCAACGTGGCCGGGCTTTCAAAAGGAACATTTTACGTCTATTTCAAATCCAAGGAATCCATACTTATCGAGGAGTTCCGCATGATCGACCATCAGTACGAGACCGTCATGCCGACCCTTCCCGACACCGCCTCCGGCACCGAGCGCATACTAACCCTTATAAAAACCATGTCAAGGTACTGCGTCAACGATGTCGGGCTGCCCTTTATGAAGATAGTCTACGCCAATCAGATTGGTGCGAGGGAGAATCGTATTCTCAACGACAACACCCGTTCGTTATATAAATTTGCACGTCAGGCCGTACAGATCGGAAAAGCCCGCGGCGAGTTCCCGGATATTCCTGACGACGAGTTCACCGAGCTGATAATTCGCTGGGCCCGTTCGATACTGTACGACTGGTGCCTTTACGACGGCAGTTTCAATCTCGAGACCGAAGCGGATAAATATTTTTCCATACTCCTGTCTTCGCTCCGGGCTCTTGCCGTAGAGCAGCGCATAAAGAACCCCTGATTTTCCCACAACTTTAAAAACACAATGTCCGCCGTTTTCACGGCGGACATTCTGCTTTTGGGGGAGGTATTTATACTCCGTATGTACACTTTGATGCTGCATACATAAAGGTATTCGCTTGTTATACGGGCATAGTCCTTAAGTCGGCCGCGACGGTGAGCGGCGCCTCGGTCTTGGCAATGACTTCATCGGCGGTCACGCCGGGTGCGACTTCGCGCAAGACAAGGCCCTCGGGAGTTACGTCGATGACGGCTAGCTCGGTGACAATATGGTCGACGACCTTTTCGCCTGTCAGCGGGAAACTGCATTTCTTGAGTATCTTGGGCTTGCCGTCCTTTGAACAATGCTCGGTAGCGACTATTACCTTCTTCGCTCCGGCAACGAGATCCATCGCGCCGCCCATTCCGGCCATCTTGCCTCCGGGAACCACCCAGTTGGCAAGATTACCAGCCTGGTCCACCTGCATAGCTCCGAGGACCGTGTACGCCAGATGTCCGCCGCGGATGAGTCCAAACGACATGGCGCTGTTAAAGCAGCAGCCTCCTGGAAGAATGGTGCAGAATTTATCGCCCGCATCCTTAAAGAACGGGTCGATGGCGTCGGGAGCCGCAGGCGCTCCGCCGCCGATTATGCCGTTTTCGGCCTCGAGCCAAACCTCGACGCCCTCCGGCAGAAACGCCGGAACCATAGTCGGTATGCCGACTCCAAGATTCGCCAGTTCTCCGTCATTGAAGAACATTGCTATACGCTTGGCGATGAGCTCTTTTTTAGTAAGTTCAGCCATGCTTATCCCTCCTGTACCAGATAATCGACCACCACGCCGGGAACCATGACGGCGTCCGGGTCTATCTCACCTTTTTTCTTTATAGGCGTCGCAATCGATGCGATAACCGTCTCTCCTGCAAAACACATGGTGTCGCAAAAATTGCGCTGTGTCCTGCGGAATATGAGGTTTCCGGCCTCATCCGCGGCATAGGCCTGAACGATCGTTACGTCGGCCTTCAGCGGCGTGTGATAAAGGTAATCGCGGCCGTTAAGCTGGATTCTAGTGCCATAGCCCTTTTCCTCGATATAGGTGCCGAGCCCTGTCGGCGTCAGTACTCCTCCGAGACCGAAGCCTCCGGCGCGTATGCGCTCGATGAGCGTTCCCTGAGGATTGAGCTCAAGGTCTATCTTTTTTTCCTCGACCATCCTGGGTAGCTCACCGAGATATCCGCACCATGACAGAATGACCTTTTTCGCAAGTCCCGAATATATGTACTTTCCGAGCGCGGAATTGGGGTTTCCGCAGTCGTTGTTGATGATAGTCAGGTCTTTTTTGCCCTGGCGCGTCATTTCGTCGACAATGCCCTCTGGGGTGCCGATGGCATAAAATCCGCCTACCATTACGGTATCGCCGTCGTGTATCTTCGACACAGCTTCTTCCACTGAAATCAGCTTGTTCATGGTTATCCTCTTTTCTAAATAAATACTATTGCCTTTTGTCCGTTTAGTACGGCCAGAACACGAGTACTAGGATGAATATCGCTCCCGATACGAAAAGGACGGGCGTCAGGTAGCCCATGATGTCCTTTGCCTTCAGATTGGCAACGGCCAGCAGCGGCAGCGCCCAGAAAGGCTGGATGAGGTTCGTCCAGTTGTCGCCGTAAGCGACGGCCATGGCTATTCTCCCGTAATCCGCTCCGAGGTCTGACGCGGCCTGTATCATTATGGGACCCTGAACAGACCACTGGCTTCCGCCGGAGGGAATGAACAGATTGATGATGCCGGCGCTGATGAACGTCCACATCGGCAAAGTCTGTGCGGTAGAGACGGAGACGAAGGCGTCCGCCAGAACGGAAGCCAGTCCCGTCGTGAGCATCATGCCCTGAATACCCGCGTACAGCGGGAACTGCATTATAACGCCTCCGGCTGTCGTAGCGCCCTCTATGCAGTTTTTGACGTACTTGATGGGAGTCGGCGTCAGCAGCAGTCCGGCTATCATAAAGATAAGGTTCGTGACGTCGATGGTAAGCGACCCCTTTGAAACCACGAAATAGTAGACGAGATAGCAGGCGAAGCCGCCGCCGATAAGCACATTGAAGAAATAGTTGTTTTCCATCCACGCGTTTGGAGCGAGACCCTTGAGAGATATCTTCTCTTCCACAATATCGTCATTTTCAAACTTGCTTGAGTCAATCTCGACTATTTTCTCGCCGTCAGAGGGCGCGCTGAAACGCATCATAAGGGGAACTATCACAAGACCGAGGATGACGGACAGGAAGATGTTCCAAGGCGCCAGCATGGTCTGCGTGATGGGGATTAGCCCGCCGAGCATTTCCTCCATGAAGTTGCCCGGCGTTGCAATGAGCAGCGACACGCTTCCGGTAAATCCGAGCTGGAATACCAGGAAGCCCGCGTAGGCGGAAGCGACAAGCAGCGGATAATGGACTCCCGGGAGCCGTCTCGCTATTTTCTTTGCGATGAACGCGCTCATGATAAGTCCCGCGGCCCAGCATATCCAGCAGCAGATGCCGGCGACGAACGCTGTAAAGAAATACGCCTGCTTAGGACTATGTACCACGCTTGCCAGCGCGGTAAGTATCTTTTCAATAGCCTTCGTTTTCGCAAACGCGTAGCCGAAAACCATTATCGTTGCCATCTCGGCCGTAAAGGCCAGCAGCTTCCACATTCCTCCGCCCCAGGCAACAAGCGTTCCAACTACGCCCGCGTCGGTGAGCAACAGGCAAAGGATAAAGCAAACAGCAGAAAGTATGATTGCAAACAGATATGCGTCGGGAAGAAATTTGTCGCACATTTTTGTGCAGCCGCGTGTAAATGCCTTTAACACTTGCGTTCCCTCTTTCTTCATAAAACAAAATTATTTGATTATTTTTAACCCCCCGCATGGAAGCGCGGAATGGGTGCTCGGATGGTAGCTTTTACATCAAATAGTGATAATGTTTCTTTGCTCCTTAAGAATTTCCGTAAGCGGCTCGCCCCAGAACTTCACCTCGACGTCAAGCGTCTCAAGAACGTCTTTGACTCCAAGGTTTTCCGCGCACGCGCGGCATGCTGAGAATTTAACTCCCGCCTGCTGCGCTATTTTGATTCGCCCCTGTATGCTTTCATCGTCCGCGACATACTTTGCCGTGGCACCCCAGATAACAACGGTGACCGCGCTCCACCAACGCTTCAGCATTGAGTTGGTGCAATATGTCATTACCATGTTGTGTGCCGTGAGCGGATCGGCGTTTGTCCAGATGATATATAATTCTTCTCCGTCCATGCAGCTCTCCTTTCAACGTCTTGCGATGTTTTTTACGCGGGCGCCAGTCAATGCTTTCGTTTTTTGCTTTACTTCATTCCAGAACAGATCCGGTCATACTTCGACCCAGACAGCGTCGCCCTGGGCCATTCCCGAGCAGATAGCGCAGACTCCGTTCTTTTTCCCGGAACGTTTGAGCTCGTATATCATAGTCATAAGGATTCTCGCTCCGGTCGCGCCGATGGGATGCCCGACAGCGACGGCCGAGCCGTTGGGATTGACCTTTTCGTCCATGGTCTTGTCGTCCATTCCGAGTATTGCTTTGCCGCTTACCAGCGGAACAGCGGCGAACGCTTCGTTTATCTCTATAACGTCCATGTCGTCGAGCGTTTTGCCGGCCTTCTCAAGCAGCTTTTTTATCGCGAGTCCGGGAACGGTGGATATATATCTTGACTCTCTTGCAACCTGAGCGTAGCCTCTGATGGTCGCAAGTATCTCCAGACCAAGCTCCTGAGCTTTTTCCTTCGACATCACGACCACTGCGGACGCACCGTCGTTCGTACCGGGCGCATTGCCTGCGGTGACTGTTCCGTCTTTGACAAACAGCGGGGACAGTTTTTCAAGATCTTCCATCGTCGTCTCGGGTCTCGGAGCCTCGTCCTTTTCAACAATGACGCTTCCCTTTTTATTCTTTACCTCTACCGGGAATCTCTCGTCCTTGAACTTTCCGGCCTTCTCTGCGGCTTCCCAACGCATCTGGCTCCTGTACGCCCATTTATCCTGCATTTCGCGCGTGATGCCGTACTCACCGGCGACCTGTCCGCCGATAACGGCCATATGTACGTCGTTTTCGGGACACCAGAGTCCGTCGTTCACCATCGCGTCCTTGAGCACAACGTCGTTCATGCGGGAACCCCAACGCATATTGGACGAGACGTAGGGGATGTTGCTCATGCTCTCCATGCCTCCGGCAACGATTATCTCCGCGTCTCCGGCCTTGATCATCTGAGCCGCGAGTGTGACAGCCTTCAGGGCCGAACCGCAAACCTTGTTGATGGTAAGGCACGGCACATCGTGGGGTACGCCCCCCTTGATCGCCGCCTGACGTCCTGGAATCTGTCCCTGTCCGGCGGGAACGACCATTCCCATGATAACCTCGTCTACCTGCTTGCCTTCGATACCCGCGCGCTCTAAAGCTTCGCGTATCGCCATTCCTCCGAGCTCGACAGCCTTATAGCTCTTGAGCGACCCTCCGAATTTTCCAAAGGGAGTTCTTGCCGCGCTTACAATTACAATCTCCCGCATTTGAAATGCCCTCCTTAAATCTTTACTCTAGTCACTAACCCTAGTCAGTTGACTAAGGTCATTATATTTCGCCTAACAAGCGCTGTCAATAGGGAGAGCTAGTTTTTGCATCCGTAAAGCACGGTATGAATTTTATACATCATTTTTGTGATTTTATTATTATTATCTTAATATTTTTCAAAATATTGAAACTATTTGTTCTAAATTATAGCTTTTGGATTTTGAGAGGCTTTTAATTTTTTACATCTTCTTCTTTTCTTTAAGATATATATATTTTATATAATATGACATATGCCTAACTAAGTCAATAACCGTAGTCATTTTTATTTTACAGCAAAAAACCCGCCGCATTTTTAATGCGGCGGGTTTTTTATATAAATGGTAAAACGCGCTATGCGCATGAGACGCTGATCTTTTCATCTCCGCCTCGTCCGCGGAATATCCTTCTTCGGTTAATGCTTAATCATGTTATTCAGCCGGATTCGCGCAGACTCCGACGAACAGCAGTGTTCCGTCCTCGGATTCGACCCCGTAGATAAACGGACGGTCGAGGTTCATTTCTATCGTCTCGTTGTCGACTATGACAGACGTTGTTCCCATAGTGACCTCGGTGTAGGCCGCAGCTTCGACGCCGGTCTCTTCTAGCTTGATATGCGTTCCCTGAGCTATGGCGGAGATAAAGCTCGGCGTATCTGATATTCCGGAGAAGTCCGCGCTGTCAGTGAACGCATCTTTAACGCCCATATCCTGCATCAGCGATACAAGGTCAAGCGTCGAATCGGTAGAGAATTTTGGAATGCTCCACTTTATCGTCGCCGAGCTCTCGTCCGTGTCCGCGAGCAGGGTCTTCAGATACGGCTCGTTCAGATCGGTCGTCGCGCTGTTCAGCACGTCAGTAAGCTCTACGCCCTTGTCCGGAAGGATAAAGAACATATCCCCGGATTTGAGCGCCCTGCGCGCCACGGTATAGCCAGCGCCCCAGGGGGTCACGCCTTTCGTATACTCCGAGCCCTCGTCGGATATCCGCATGAAGTCGCAGTCGACCGTACTGCCGTCCGCCAGCGTGAACGTGTCTTTATCCGTCGCGCTTTCTTCAAACTGCTTCTGCCACTGGCTGTAAAAATAGACGGTGTTGAAAATATGCATAAGCTCCTCGGGCTTGACCTCCACCTTGGGCTTGAGCAGCCCGCTGGTGTTGTCGCTGACCCACTGGCTCATCTGCTCTCCGGCGGATGCGTCGGAAAAATCAACCGAGAACAGCGAGGCGTAAAAATCCTCGGCCGCATCGTTAAGATAATCGTCCTTAAACGTTATATCCTTGTTCATCCAAAGCGAATTCGCAAGGAACAGGGAGTCAAGCCCGTCGTCGGTATATAACAGGCGAAACAGCTTTCCGCACTGCTCCGCAAGCTCTTCCTTATCCTTTACTCCCAGGGCTGAGTAAAGCTGCTCCGCCGTATTTCCGTCCGCGCCATAAGCCGCCAGAGCCAGTGCGAAATAAAGGCTGACCGGCGAATAGCATACGTTTTTGTCGGCGGAGGCTATAACATTTTCCGTCGAACGGCAGGCAAAAAGCTGCAGCGCATCGGCAAAGCCCGCGCTAACCGCGTTTTCATCGCGGTTAGCCTGAGAGCTCTCCCAATCGTTGTAGTCTATCGCCTCGGGATACATCACGGAATTTTCCGCAGAAAGCGTCTCCGCCTTTGCGTTGCCTCCGGCATTTCCGCTTCCGCAGGCGCAGAGCGATAAGAGCATCGCTCCAGCCGCACACAGCGCGATAAATCTTTTCATCTTTGCAGTCTCCTTAAAATATTACTCTCTCACGATATTGCGAACGAGCCGACAGTGTAACCCCAGCCGTCCGCGCCGAGCGACGCGGCGCAGTCATCGTAGAATATCGCGCCGTCCCCGCCTCTCCATTTCTCCGCGTCGAATGTAAACGCATCGTCCTTCACGCTGTCCTCGTCCACTTCTACGGAGATTAGCACGCCGCTTGTAAAATACAGATTCTCCCTGTCAATATACCCCTGATCCGCAAGATCGTCGTATGTGCCGCATACGACGTTAAGGTCATACGCTTTATCTGCCGCGTCAGCAACGGCCTGCTTTTCGTCGTCGCTCAGATTGTAAGCTTCAGACAGGTCGAGACCCATCGTGTCTATATCGTAGTTGAGGCCCTCGTCGTCATTGTAAATGTCGTCTATGATGTCGAGGTAAAAATCCGTCAGCTTATTTTCTCCGTCGGTCGTTTCCCCGGCGGCAGTACTCTCAGGTTCCGTCCTCGCCCCGGGCTCTGCCGCGCCGCAGCCGAAAAGCGACAGCAAGAGGACCGCAGCAGAAGCGGCGGCAATATATCTTCTCATTTTATCCTCCAAGCTGCGCAAGCATCACATTCACGAATTCCTCCTCCGTCACGTCAATCCCGGTTATCGAGTACTGCACATCGTCCGCTTTGTAATATGCTCCGAAGCAGCCTGTGGCGCTGTCGTCTCCCTCCGGGCTTTCCCACGTGAACAGCTTGACGGAATACCCGTCTATGTCCGCCGCGTCGCCCTCAGGCAAAACGAACATCGTCTGCTTTGCCGTCGTGAAGTCAAACTCGCTGTCGCCGCTGACATATGAGCGCGTCACGGAATCGAAGTAGACCTCTCCTCCTTCGCGTCTGAAAACTCCAAAAGAGCTGTCGTCTGTCGTTTCGGTATAGCCTTCCGGCGCAGACGCCGGGAGCAGCGGGACGCCGAAGTATTCCGCCATGGCATCCGCCGTCATGGCTGTAAAATCGTTCAGCTTCAATGCTATATAGCTCTGTGTCGGCGCTGATGAAATTTCCGTAAAATCGTAAGTCGAAGTGACCGAGTCTGAAGCGATCGAATTCGGCGCGACTGCGTCCGGAGCAACCTCTTCCGGAGCGACCGAGTTCGGCGCAGTGAGCGCCGCAGTCGGAGAATTTCCGCTATCCGCGCTTCCGGCGGCGTCCGCCGCGGTGTCTCCCCCGGTGGTCTGCGCCCTTCCCGTGACATCGCTTCCTGTATATGCGTCGCCAGCCGAGCCGTCGTTTTCATTTTCTCCGGAGTCCGTGCTTTCCGTCATCATCTTTGTATCGGCGTCTTTGCTCTGCGCATCTTCCGCCGCTTCCCCGGTACCTGAATACGAAGCCGTGTCGGACGTGCTTCGTGAGACATTCCCGCCGAGGCTGCCCATGACCGGCATTGCTATGAGTATCAGTGCAAGGCACGCGGCAGCCGCAATATATCTCTTATACCGAAAGGGGCGCTTTGCACTCTTTTGCTCAAGGCAGAACCTGCGCACCTCGTCAAAGTCCGGCATATCAAGTGCCGCCGCGGCTTTGAAAAGCTCCTTTTCAGTCATTGCAAGTTATCTCCTTTCCGTACAGCGCGCGTATTTCGGCGCGCAGTCTGTACAGCTTTGACTTGACCGTAGACTCATTCAGCGACATTTCGTAAGCAATGTCGCTTATCGTCTGTTCCATATAGTAATAAAGATAGAAAATTTTTCTCGAGGCGTCGTCCTTGGTTTTTATATACTCGCTGATATTCCGCACAGTCTCCCTTTCAATGGCAGAATCCTCAAGTGGCGGCGCGTCGTCGGGCATATCAGGCTCCGCGTCCGTTTCGTCTTCGCGGAGAAAGGGCACTATATGCCCGACCTTTTTCGAAAGCGAATAATGGGCGTATATCCGTCTCTGCGCAAGGCGCATGACGAAAGCCCCCGGCTCCTCGATATAGTCGGTTCCTCTTTGCAGGATCACCCTGTAAAGATCCATATAAGTGTCCTGGAATATGTCCTTGATGTCCTCCGTGCTCCCGCACTTGGCAGTAATGCGGACGAGCACGTTTTTTCTCGTGGCTTCATAAAGCTCATTGAAATAAGAGGCGGTATCACGGCCGGCCATTGCACCACCGCCTTTCATGTTTTTAGTCTAACGAAATGCAGAAAAAGTTTCAAGTACAGAATTTTTTCAACTTTGTGCTGCACAAAACATAAAAACCGCGGCAAAGGTTTCTTCCTTCGCCGCGGTTTTTTATTTTTCGCCGTCTCTGGCGTCGTGCGCCGCCTCGTTAAGGTGCTTTTCGAGTTTTGCCAGCGCGTCTTTGCACGGGCCGTCGCAGCCCTGCTCAACAAGGCCTTCAAGACACGCCTTTACGCCGTAGCATATGAGCGTCTGCTCTTTC
>JAYFRC010000061.1:0-11747 GCA_034926415.1 Oscillospiraceae bacterium | reverse complement strand
GCGCATATGCAGATGCGCCATCGCCGCGCCCGCTTTCCAGCAAGCGTAGACATCCTCGGATATCTCCTCCGGGGTCATCGGGACGTTCGGGTTGTTCTCCTTCTTCGGCCATGCGCCGGTGGGTGCTACCGTTATGATGCGCTTGTTCTTTAGGTCTGCCATTTCATATATCCTCCTGTAGTAACATTATTCCTAAGCCCATTTTTCGGGGCTGCCTTGGGCGGGGTGTCTCCCAGAGTCAGGCCGCGTACTTCTGTACCGCAGACTTGCCCTTTTCGGTTATCTCAAGCTTGCGCTGGAATATGCCCTTCTCAAGTATATAGCCCTGACGAGTAAGATGAGAGGTTATGGCCGCCATCTGCATGGAGCGGATGGAGTGCTTCTTAATAAAGTCCTGCTGAGCGGAGACGGAGACGGTGATATTCTTAAGCAGCTCGACGTAAATATCGGTCAGTCCCACGGAAGCCATTTCCTTCTCCTTGCCCTCAAGGTCGCCGACAGCGGCAACGCCCTTGTCGGTGATATGGAAGGTATAGAGCTTGGACATTGTCAGTCCCTCTCTTGTGATGTATCCGCCGCGGTCGAGGCGCTCGATGGAAGCGTTGGAAATCTTGGAGTCGAGGCCGAGATAGTCGGTGATGTCGGCCATGTAGAGATGTCCGATGCGAATAAGCTTCAGAACGTCGTAGTCAAGCGGCTCGAGCTTGACGTTCTCGCGGTTGGTGGCTGTGGGGACTCTCTCCCATTTGTCATCGCCGAAGTACGCGGGCTTGCCGGCAAGGGAGGCGACGACAGCCGCAATGAGGGTGATTATGAAGCCAAGGGTCGCGAGATACATATAGTTCCCGACGACAAATATTTTGGTAAGCTCGAGGACTTCAAGGACGGCCATGGAAACCATGCCGCACAGAGCACCCCAGAACGCACCGCGGGAATTGAATTTCTTCCACACCATGCCGAGTCCGAGAAGGATCGCGGGAGGCACCAGCCAGCAGTTTGCGAAAGCAAACAGGTAAGTCGGGCCGCCGGGGAACTGGCAAAGCACGAAGGTGAAAATGCCGACGATAAGCAGGCAGACCTTTGAGGCCTTGAGCATCTTCTTGCCTTCGGCCTTGGGGTTGATGAGTCTTGAATAAATATCGCGGGTCATGACGGCGGAAGCGCCGAGAGCCGCGGTGGCGGAAGTGGAAACGGCCGCGGCGACAGAGCCGATGACGGCCAGCGAGCCGAACAGTGAAAACAATGTGGAAGCGATGTAGCCGTAAGCTCCGGTAGGAGCGACCTTGCCGCCGTTGAGCGTAAGAACGCTGCCGTCAAAGCCGGCGACATATGCACCGATGAGGCTCAGGGGAATCATGAATAGTATCACCAAAAGGATAGCCGCCCAGACAAAGGATTTTTTCGCGACCTTCTCGTTGCGGCAGTTGGCGACCTTCATCCAGTAGTAGTTATTGCCCCAGACAAGAGCCGCCGCGAACAGAATTACAAAGTTCAGTATCGAGGGATAGGTGAACGCCACGCCCTTGACGGAGCCGACGAGCCCGGAGTTCATAAGGCTGTCGGTAGGCCAGTTGGCCGCGAGAGATGAGAACCAGCCGTAGCGGCCGGCGACGATGAAGAAAACGGCAGGCACGACAATTATGCCGAGAATGACCTGTACGAAGTCGGTCATCGAAATGGCCCACATTCCGGAGATGAGGACGAAGGCGATTATTACCGCGAAGATAAGCGCGGTGACCGCCACCGAGTTCCAGCCGGTGAACGCGCAGATGTTGTTGACGCAGGAGACGATGTTGTTCGCGAGGATTCCGCACATGCCGATAACCGAGGTTATGGCGACGACGGAGCGGGTGCGGCTGTCGAAGCGCATCTCAAGGAATTCGGGCAGCGTCTGCGCGCCGCAGCGGCGGATGAAGTTCGAATACAGGATCCCGAACAGAGCCAGGCCGCACAAAGCGTAGATGCAGCCCCAGGCGAGGCTAGCTTTGAGACCGTACATGACCGAGAAGCCAGGAGCCAGAGCTATCGTGGTTCCGGCGAATCCTATCGCTATGACTCCGAAAACGTTCAGAGGAGTAGAGATTTGACGGCCGGCGAGAATATAGTCGTCTGATTCCTTGACCCAGTTCTTGGAGATGAAACTTGCGACGAACAGCATTCCTATGAATATTACGAATATGATGATAAATACGGTATTTGCACTCATATTAGTTCTCCCCTCTTAAATTTCAAGATTTGTTTTTCTTTTATTCGTCCATAAACGCCACGGCGCGGCACCAGCCCGCGCTTCCGCCCTTGACGGGAATGGGCAGACAGCTAACGCTGAAACCGTAGTCCGGCAGTTTTTCGAGGTTGCAGAGCTTTTCGATGTGGCAGTACGCCTTGACTGCTCCGGCGCGGTGGCCTTCCCAGAGGAGGCTTGCGTCGTGGGTCTTCTGGAACGCCTCACCCTCGTAAGGCAGGGGAACGTCCCAGCTCCAGCCGTCGGTTCCGACAACGTGGACGCCGTGATCGGTGAGCCAGAGAGTTGCTTCCATGCTGACGCCGCATCCGGCTACAAGATATTCCTTAGTACCCCAGCGTCCCATGGCTCCTGTGTTGAGCAGAACGATGTCGCCCTCTTTGAGCGTGTAGTTTATCTTCTTGAAATAATCTTCGAAGTCCTTAGCCATGATGCGGTAGCCGTCAGGCTTGTCGCGCATGTCGACCTTGACGCCGTTGCCGATGCACCAGTCCAGAGGGACCTCGTCGATGGTCCATGCTCTCTCTCCGCCGGTCTTCCAGTTCGCTCCGCCGTTCATCGTCGGGTAATAGTGCCAGGGCGCGTCGAGATGCGTGCCGGAATGCGTGCACATCTCAACAAAGTCGATGGCCCAGCCGTTGCCCTCGGGCAGATCGTCGACCGTGGAACCGGGGAAGTAAGACGGCATCTGATCCGCGGTCTGCTTGTGGTTCAGGCGGCGGATCTTCGGAATTTGTACCGGAGGGTCGCTTGGCAGATCTTCCTCGAGCGGGATCGTCAGGTCTATAATTTTCATAACAGTTCTCTCCTTCTGGGACTAAACCCTGAAAAATTTGTCGCGCTTTCGCGCTTGGCTTTCCCCAGTTATAATGCAAAGTCCGTGCCAAAGCGCCGCAAACCCCCGCAAGCCCGTACCGCATATGCATTTGCGGTTTCTCCCCTTGTCCGACCATAAAATAGCGAAGTGTAAGCTTATACTTACATTTTTATTGGTGCGTCCCGCGGATGCTTGAATGTGAGTGTTTTAACGATTATGTCACTTTAATTTTACATGTAATCTTTTGCTTACATATTACTTCTTGTTGTAGCTGAGAAAAATATTTTTTCGTAAATTTCAACAAAAGTATTCCATTCGTTTTTGAAAAACATTATTATTAACGATGAGCGGAGATCGACGACGAGCAAAGTTGGAGGGGGAATATTGAAAATCTGCACGGAGGTATATATATATGCAAAACCTGTCTTATGAAGACGCGCTCGAATTTATAAATTCACTCTGCGTTGCGATTCTTGACGAGAACGCCTGCTACACATACGTCAGTCCGATGTGGTGCACGCTCATGCATCGCAACGAAAGAGATGTAATAGGCCGGAAAGTCGACGAGCTCGTTCCGGACACGTTCGCGCTTAAGGTATATAAGACCGGCACGCCCGTTATAGGACATCCCATTTCCGTTTTCGGAGAGCAGGCGTTCACCAACTATCTGCCGAGGTTCGACAAAAACAACAGGATAGTCGGCTGTTTTATATACGTCATACTTGAAAACATGGCGAGCGCATCCTCGGTCAACGAGCAGATAATGGCCCTGCTGAAACAGGTCAAATACTACAAGCAGGAGCTGTCGAAGGAGCGCGGGGCGCGCTACTCGCTCGACAACATCGTCGGCACGAGCTCGGCGATACTGCGGCTCAAGGAGCAGATACTCAACGCCGCCAAATCAAGTTCGACCGTGCTTATCTACGGTGAGACCGGCGCCGGCAAGGAGCTCATCGCCCACTCGATACACGCCATGAGCAAGCGCGCTTCCGGCAACTTCGTGCGCGTAAACTGCTCGGCGATCCCGGAAAACCTTATGGAATCCGAATTTTTCGGCTATGCCGCCGGCGCGTTCACCGGCGCGCTCAAAAGCGGAAAAATTGGGCGCTTCCAGCTCGCCGACCGCGGCTCGATGTTCCTCGACGAGATAAATCTTCTGCCGCTTACGATGCAGCCCAAATTCCTGCGCACGCTTCAGGAGCACGAGATAGACCCCGTCGGCGGCACGAAGAGCATACCGATAAACGTCCGCGTCATCGCGGCGACGAACATACCCCTTGAAAAGCTGGTGGATTCGGGCGCGTTCCGGAGCGATCTCTACTACCGCCTGAACGTCATACGCATAGTCGCGCCGCCGCTTCGCGACAGGAAAGAGGACATACCCCTGCTCTCCGCCGTGCTGCTCGAGCGCATAAATCTCCAGCTCGGCACGTTCGTCCAGCGCATAAGCCCCTCGGCGATGGAATTCCTCATGGAATACGACTGGCCCGGCAACGTCCGCGAGCTGCAAAACGCAATAGAAGCCGCCGTCAACGTATCCACCGGGCCCGTGCTGCACAAGGCCGATTTCGAGCAGCTCAGCGACCGGCTTACGGACAAGGCCTCGTTCTACACGGCGGCAGACGGCGACTATAACCTTCACAACGCCAAAGCGAATCTTGAGCGCGACATAATAGTTAAGGTCCTCTCGGACACGCGCGGGAACCGCGCCAGAACCGCGAAAATGCTTGGAATATCGAGGACCGTGCTCTACCAGAAGCTCAAGGCCTACAACATAAAATAATCTGTTTTACTTTTTATTTTTACATATCTGCAATGATGAAAAAAATGCCGCCGCTGCTGTCAAAAAGCAGCCGCTGCGGTATTTTTTCGGGGTAATATCAAAAAAGGGCTCAAAAAATAAAATTTCTTTTCTTTTCCTGAAAATTTTGTATAATTATATAGATACACAATGATATTATAGACCCGCGTAGACCCGTGCGGAAGGAAAATGATTGCCATGAAAATAACCACCTGCCTCGGCGATATAACAAAGCTGCACGCGGACGCGATAGTCAACGCGGCCAACTGCAGCCTTCTCGGCGGCGGCGGAGTGGACGGCGCTATACACCGCGCTGCAGGGCCGGAGCTGCTTGAGGAATGCCGCGCCTTTCACGGCTGCAAAACCGGCGAAGCCAGAATAACGAAGGGCTACCGCTTGAGCGCAAAGTACGTCGTGCACACACCCGGCCCGGTCTGGCACGGCGGGGAGCACGGCGAGCCGCGGCTGCTCGAAAACTGCTATAAAAACTCACTTGCCCTCGCCGACGAGAAGGGCTGCAAAACCATCGCCTTCCCCTCGATCAGCACCGGCGTCTACGGCTACCCCGTAAACAAGGCGGCAAAGGTCGCCGTGCGCGCCCTGCGCGACGCCGGGGAAAGCGTGAAATGCGTCGAAGAGGTCATATTCTGCGCCTTCGATGAGAGGACGAAAGCCGCCTACGACACGGCGATCGAAAAATCTGGGGATTAAGGACAACAATATTATGAAGGAAATGATACTTCTCAAGCTCGGCGAGCTTGTGCTCAAGGGGCTGAACCGGCACACCTTCGAGGAAAAGCTCGTCGGAAATATCCGCCGCCGCATAAAAAAATACGGTGATTTCAATATCGACTCGCGCCAGAGCACGCTTTATATCGAGCCGCTCAGCGACGACTGCGACCTCGACGGCGCGTTCAACGCCTGCCGCACCATATTCGGCATAGTCGCGCTCTCGCGCGCAAAGCCTTGCGAAAAGACGAAGGAAGCCATACTCGAGACTGCACGCACCTATCTTAAAGACCAGCTAGAGAGCGCAAAGACCTTCAAGGTCGAGTCCCGCCGTTCGGACAAGCGCTTTCCGATGGGCTCCATACAGCTTTCGCAATACGTCGGCGGCGAGCTGGACGACCTGTTCCCGAACCTAAAAGTCGACGTGCACGACCCGGAGTTGACGGTCACGCTCGAGGTGCGCGAAAAGGCCGCTTACGTCCACGGGAATCCGGAGCCGGGCGCGGGCGGACTGCCCGTCGGCATAAACGGCATGGGAGTGTCGCTGCTCTCGGGCGGAATAGACTCGCCGGTGGCGTCGTACATGATAGCAAAGCGCGGCGTTACGCTGGACATGGTGCATTTCTTTGCGCCGCCCTACACCTCGGAACAGGCGAGGGAAAAGGTGCTGGAGCTGGCCGAGCTCCTGACGCCCTACGCAGGACGTCTCGTCGTCCATATAATACCGTTCACCGAGATACAGGAGGAGATCCGGCGGCAATGCCCTGAGGAATATTTCACGCTTATTATGAGACGATATATGATGCGGATATCGGAACGCATAGCTGAACGCATCGGCGCGGGCTGCATCGTCACAGGCGAGTGCCTCGGCCAGGTGGCAAGCCAGACGATGGAGGCTCTGCGCTCGTCCGAGGACGTGTGTAATCTTCCCGTGCTCCGGCCCGTCATCGGAATGGACAAGGAGGAGATAGTCCGCATAGCGCGGCACATCGGCACCTTCGATACGTCGATACTCCCGTTTGAGGACTGCTGCACCGTATTTACCCCGCGCCACCCGAAAACGCATCCGAAGCTCGACGACGTACGGGCCGCCGAGAGCGTCATGGACGTCGACGCGCTCGTGCAGAAGGCCGTCGACGGCGATGAGCGTGTAAGGATAAGCTGGTAAAGGCAAAATTTTTATAAGAGGAACGGTATTTTTATGGAATACACAGCGGAGATTATTTCCGTCGGCACGGAGCTGCTGCTCGGCAGCATCGCCAACACCGACGCGCAAATGATATCGCAGGGGCTTTCCGCCCTCGGCATCAACGTATATTATCACACGGTCGTGGGCGACAACCCCGGGCGATTGCGCGAGGCCGTGAATATCGCAAAATCACGCGCGAACATCATTATAACAACCGGCGGGCTTGGCCCGACCTACGACGACCTTACGAAGCAGACCGTCTGCGAGGCGTTTTCGCGCCCGCTAGAGCTGCACGAGGAAGAAGCCGAGGCGCTGCGCCACTACTTCTTCGATAAAATACACAGCCGCCATATGCCCGAAAGCAATATACAGCAGGCGATGCTTCCGGTTGACTGCACGGCGTTCCACAATACCTGCGGCACCGCGCCTGGCTGCGCTTTCGAAGCTGATGGCGTGCGCGTCGTGCTGCTTCCCGGTCCGCCGCACGAGTGCCGCGAGATGTTCGAAAAATCCGTCGTTCCGTATTTTGAAAAGCTCACTGCTCAGACGATAAAGTCGCACACGCTGCGCGTTTTCGGCATAGGCGAATCCATGATAGACGAGAAACTGCACAAGCAGATGACCACAATGACAAACCCGACCATAGCGCCCTACGCCAAGGTCGGCGAGGTCGAGGTGCGCGTAAGCGCCAAGGCCGAATCCGAGGTGGCAGCAGAAAAGCTGCTCGCGCCTGCCGTTGACGAGGTGCGGAGCACGCTCGGCGACAATGTGTACGGCGAGGATGTTAAAAATCTCGAGGAAGTCGTCGTCGCGCTGCTAAAAGAGAAAAAGCTTACGCTCTCAACTGCGGAATCCTGCACGGGCGGGCTCGTGGCAAAGCGCGTGACCGACATCCCCGGCGCCAGCGAGGTCTTTCACGGCGGCGTGGTGTCCTACGTCAACGCCGTAAAGCACGTCGTGCTGAGCGTTGACAACAAGGCGCTCGACAGCTTCGGAGCCGTTTCCGCTCCGGTCGCCTGCCAGATGGCGCAGGGCGCGAAGCTGCTGCTGCATACGGACATCTCAGTGTCCGCGACAGGCCTCGCCGGCCCCGAAGGGGACGACAGAGGCAACGAGGTCGGGACGGTGTATATCTCGCTCGCGGCTTCCGACGGGACGTGGTGGAAAAAGGTCATGTGCGGTCAGGGGCGCGGACGCGTACGCACGCTGGCGGCGCATCACGCGCTCGACATGGTGCGGCGGTACCTGCTCGGCCTTACAATGGACGCCGAAAAACAAGAATAAATCAGCCGCGCCCGCAATGCCGAAATCCGGCGCTGCGGGCGTTCTTTGACGTACGCGCGGCTCTCCCGCCTAAGCCTGGATTCAAAAATGTTTTTCCTTGTACCTAATGCTCAAAAATGGTATAATATATTAGTTAATCATACATATTTTTCCGGAGGACAGACTTGGAAAACAAAACGGCATTTATCCCGGCCGAGGATATTGCGCGGCAGGCGGGATTTGAAAAAAGGATACGCGATATGTTCGCTCTTCGCGGACGCGAGCCGAAAGCCGTGGTCGACACCTTCGGCTGCCAGCAGAACGCAGCCGACAGTGAGCGCATCATGGGCATGCTCGGCGATATGGGCTTTTCTTTTACCGACGACCCCAGCGAAGCCGACGTCGTCGTTCTCAACACCTGCGCCGTCCGCGAGCACGCCGAAAAGCGTGTCTACGGAAACCTCGGGGCGCTGACGCACACAAAAAAAGCCAATCCCGACCAGATAATCTGCCTTTGCGGGTGCATGGCGCAGGAAAAGCGCGTGGCCGATAAGGTGCGCGAATCCTACCGCCACGTCGACCTCGTCTTCGGCCCCCACGCTCTGTGGAAATTTCCCGAACTGCTAAGCACTGTCTATACGCACCGCGGGCGCGTCTTTTCAATAGACGACGAGCGCGGCGCGATAGCCGAGGGGCTTCCGGTCGTGCGCGAGGACAAGGTCAAGGCGTGGGTGTCGATAATGTACGGCTGCAACAATTTTTGCTCTTACTGTATCGTACCCTATGTCCGCGGACGCGAGCGCTCTCGCGCGGCCGATAAAATAATCGACGAGGTGCGAAGCCTTGTGGCCGACTGCTACCGCGACATAACTCTGCTCGGCCAGAACGTCAACTCCTACGGCAAGGATTTGGGCGAGGGCGTGGATTTTACCGAGCTTCTCAACCGTATAGACGCGATCGACGGCGATTATGTTGTCCGCTTTATGACGAGCCACCCCAAGGACGCCTCGCCCCGCCTGTTCGACGCCATGGCGCAAAGCCGGCACATTGAGCGTCATCTGCATCTTCCGTTTCAGTCAGGGAACGACCGCGTGCTTGCGGCGATGAGGCGTGGCTACACCCGCGCGTCGTATTTGAGTCTGGTAAATTATGCTAGAAGCGTTATGCCCGACATTGTGCTGACGAGCGACGTTATCGTCGGATTTCCCGGGGAAACCGAAGAAGAATTCGGCGACACGCTCTCGCTTATAAAAGAAGTCGGGTTCGACGCGCTGTTCACATTTATCTATTCTCCGCGCCCCGGCACTCCGGCGGCCGAAATGGAGGACGACACTCCGCATGCGGAAAAACAGCGCCGGTTCGACGCACTGCTCGCCGCGCAGAACGATATCTCCGCCGCACGCCACTCGTCCTATATCGGAAAGGAAGTGCGCGTGCTGGTCGACGGCGAGAGCGGGGACGCGCGATGGCCGCTTTCGGCGCGTACCAACGGCGGGAGGCTCGTGCATCTTGCCGGGGACAAGGATCTCATCGGAAATTTTGCAGAGGCTCGCATAACAGGAAGCAGCACCTGGGCTCTGTTCGGCGAGGCCGAATAACCCGATGTTTCATGTATTTTTGAAAGGGGAGTTTTGCAATGAAAGTAACAACGCTTGTTGAAAACACCACCTGCCGCGACGATATAGGCCGCGTACACGGACTGAGCCTTTATATCGAAACGCCGCGGCACAAGTTGCTTATGGACATGGGGCCGAACGCCCTGTTTCTCGAAAACGCCGAAAAGCTAGGCGTGGACATCGCCGCGGTCGACACCGCCGTGCTGTCGCACGGGCACTACGACCACGGCGGAGGGCTCGCCCTTTTCTGCAAGAGAAACGACAGCGCGAAGATATATATACATCCTCTCGCTTTCGGAGAATATTTTGCACTGGAAAAAGATGGGAGCTTCCAATATATCGGCATCGACCCGGAGGTCAAAAAATATTCCGACAGATTTGTGCTGACGGGCGACGAATATAAGATAGACGACGAGCTGTTTCTTTTCTCCGACGTGAAGACCGCCGACTTCCCGACCTCGGCCAACGCGTCGCTTCGCGAAAAGAGCGGCGGCGATTATACCGCCGACAAATTCCTTCACGAGCACGACCTGATAGTTTCAGCCGAAGGCAAGCACGTGCTCTTCGCAGGCTGCGCGCACCGCGGGATAGTGAACATTCTCCGCAGGGCCGAGGAAATATGCGGCGGAGAGCTCGACTATGTGTTTTCGGGCTTCCATCTGACGAATCCCGGCTGGCACAAGGACGAGCCGCGCGAGCTTATCGAAGCCGTCGGGCGCGAGCTCGGCGCGCGGCGCACGAAGTATGTTACCGGCCACTGCACCGGCAGAGGGCCATATGAGATACTTCACGGAATGCTCGGCGATCAGGTGACCGCGATGCATTCGGGAAGCGTATTCAATATCTGATTCAAAATCTGACCGAGGTGGAAAACGATGGCCGACATAACTCCGATGATGCAGCAATATCTTGAAATAAAGGAACAGAATAAGGACTGCATATTGTTCTTCCGTCTCGGCGATTTTTACGAGATGTTCAACGACGACGCAAAGCTCGTATCAAAGGAGCTCGACCTTACGCTGACGAGCCGCGACCACAGCAAGGACAAGAACGCGGACGAAAAAGTTCCAATGTGCGGCGTGCCTTACCACTCCTCCGACGCGTACATAACGCGCCTCATCGCCAAGGGCTACAAGGTCGCCATCTGCGAGCAGATGGAAGACCCCGCTCTCGCAAAGGGACTTGTCAAGCGCGACATTATCCGCGTCGTCACGCCAGGCACGATAATAGACGGAACGGCGCTCGAGGAATCGCGCAGCAACTTTATCTGCGGCATTTACCTCGACGAAGCCAACGCCGGCATCTGCTTTTGCGACATATCCACCGGCGGGACGCACGCCACGGCGTTTTCAGGCAAGGACCGCGTCGTACACCTTCTCAACGAGCTAGGCCGCTTTTCTCCGGCCGAAGCCGTGCTGTCCCCGGGAGCCGCTGAAAACGCTGATATAGTCTCCGCGCTCTCCGACAAGTTCGGCTGCCGCGCGGAAAGCGGCGACAGCCGGCGCTTCGACCTCGCTCAGGCCGAGAAAAATATCCGCGCTCAGTTCGGCGATGAGGCCCTCTCGCATCTTCCGCGCGGAAACAGCGCGGTCGTAATGGCAATCGGCGGGCTTCTTTCGTATCTTTACGAGACGCAGAAGACCGACCTCTCGCACATCAACGACTTGGATTATTACGAGCAGGGGCGCTTTATGGAGCTTGATATTACGGCGCGCCGCAACCTCGAGCTGACCGAAACAATACGCAGCAAGGAAAAGCGCGGAACTCTGCTCTGGGTACTCGATAAGACGAAGACCGCGATGGGCGGACGCATGATGCGGTCCTGGCTTGAGCGTCCCTTGCTCTCCGTCGCGGATATACGCAGGCGCCAGGACGCCGTCGCCGCGCTCACGGCGGACACGGTAACGCGCGAAGAGCTGATTCTCGCCCTCGGCGGCATCGGCGATATGGAGCGGCTCATAGGCCGCATAGTTTACGGCAGCGCCGGAGGCCGCGATCTGGCGTCGCTGCGCTCGTCGCTTGAAAAGCTGCCGGAGCTTAAAAGGCAGCTGTCAATTTTTGGAAGCGGGCGCCTCGGCGCGCTCGCGTCG
>JAYFRC010000101.1:0-1907 GCA_034926415.1 Oscillospiraceae bacterium | reverse complement strand
GGATTCCACTAAACTTCTGGGTATCGCGCTTGACGAGAAAAATTTTGCTCTTATGGCAGAGAAGACGAAGCTCAGTTTTGAAGACAGGGTCTACACTGCAACATCATGGGGAGCTTTTGTAGAAATAACGCATCCTGATGTCAACAAGGCCAAAGGGCTTGCATTAGTTGCAGAAAGACTTGGCATCGACCCAAAAGATGTGCTGGCGATAGGTGACGGGGTGAATGATACTGAGATGATCGGATGGGCGGGACACGGCGTTGCCATGGGGAATGCCCCTGATCTTGTAAAAGCTGCGGCAAATGAGACGGCTCCCGATAACGACAGCGACGGGGCGGCGATCATTGTCGAAAGATACTTTTGTCGGGGGGATCAGCAGTGAGAGATTATTTTGAACAGATAAGGCCAACGATGACTTTTGAAATTTTTCCGCCTAAGGGTTCGGGGGACCTGGCTTCTATATTTGCTACAGTAGATGCTCTTGCAAGTCTGGCTCCCGACCTTATCAGCGTGACATACGGCGCGGGCGGCACCAGCCGCGAAAATACAGTTGAGATAGCCTCTAAGATACAAAACAGCTATGCCATCCCCGCTCTTGCTCACCTGACCTGTGCAGGGACATCAATAGACGAGGTAGATCCGGTTCTGAAGACACTTTTAAAAAACGGTGTCAGAAATATTCTTGCCCTTAGGGGAGACCTTGCTGAAGGCGAGGATCTTAAAGACTTTAAGTACGCCTCAGATCTTATCCGCTACATTAAATCGAGATATGATTTCAGGATCTTTGCTGCGTGTTATCCGGAAAAACATATAGAGGCCTATTCGATGGAGGATGACCTTCGCTGTCTGAAACAAAAAGCGGACTGTGGTGTCGATGTCCTTATCTCACAACTCTTTTTCGACAACGAACTCTTTTACAGGTTCAGAGATCAGGCCCGGTCGGCCGGGATAGAGATACCCATAGTTGCCGGAATAATGCCGATAACTTCATCTTCGCAGATAAGCCGGATGGTATCGATGTGCGGTGCCTCTGTTCCCGAAAAAGTCCAGAAAATTATCAGGGCCTTTGGCCATAACAGCATGGCAATGAAAGAGGCCGGCATAGCATATGCAACAGCCCAGATAGTGGACCTTCTTGCAGCGGGGGTGGACGGCATCCATCTCTATACCATGAACCAGCCCGATATAGCGAAGAGGATATCAGAAAACATAAGAGGCCTTCTTTATTCGCTGAGAGTAAAACGTGGCTGATTTTCCGGATCCGGCTGTTCTGAAAGAGATCATGGGCCTGCTCTCGATCCCCGAGAGCCGGCTGGAGGGAGATCTTATAAGTGCTGTCAACAGGCAGTACCAAAGAATAAAAGATGCATCTGAGCCCAAATCACTCTTTTCTGTCTTTGAAGCGGATGTCAGAGATTCCCACATTATTTTTGACGGGGCCTTTTCCATTATCGGCAAAGATCTTGCATATACGTGCAGTGGCTGTAAAAGAGCAGTCCTTATGGCAGTTACTCTTGGCAGCCGGGTAGATATGCTGATCAGAAGATCACAGTCAGAAGACATGTCAGAGGCTGTCATTGCAGATGCATGTGCGTCTGCCGAAGCAGACAGGATAGCTGATATGGCTGAAAAGGAACTAATGGCTTCCCTGTCCGATGAGGAGTTCCTTACAATGAGGTTCAGCCCGGGATACGGGGATGTCTCACCGATGGAGTCGGCTAAGATCATAACAGCTCTCGGTGCTGACAGGAAGATCGGCCTTAAGCTTTCCCGGACCGGTATGCTCATACCGTTTAAATCTGTTACGGCAGTGATAGGAATATCATATAAAATTACTGACAGAAGAAAAAACTGCAGTATCTGCGCCATCAACAAAGACTGCAGGTACAGGAAAAGGGGCGAATTCT
>JAYFRC010000060.1:0-8382 GCA_034926415.1 Oscillospiraceae bacterium | reverse complement strand
CACTCCCCGTGCAGCGCTTTTATCGCGCGTTTCACGTCCGAAACGTCCATCTGTCCCGGCGCTGAGGCCGCGCCGCCGAGCGACGCGAAGGTTATCGCGCTTCCGAATGTCTTCCCGCAGACGCGCGAGACTGCGCCGAGCTTTCCCATCGACATGGCGACCACAGGCGGCATGTCCTCCTCCGAAGAGGCACAGGCGCAGGCCGAGAGCAGCGCCAGCACGTCCGCCGGGCTCTCCGGCATCACGGCAAGCTTTACGATGTCGCCGCGCATATCGCGCATCGCGCGGAAAAGGGAAAGCATTTCTTCCTCAGGCGGCGTGCATGAAAACTCGTGGTGAGAGAGCAGCGTTTTCACCCTTAGAAGATACAGCTCCTCAATAAGACCGTCCGCAGGGCAGCCCTCGCGCAGAGCTTCCACGTCGATAATGTCCGCAAGTCCCGTCGCCGCAGCCTCCGCGCAAAGCTCCGCGTACTCGTCGAACTCCATATCGGCAAGTCCTCCCTCGCTTTTGGTGCGAAGCGTATATATGAGCGGCATATCGCCTATCTCACGGCGAACGGTTTCAAGCATTTCCGCCGAGGCCTTTTCATCGCCGCAGCCCTTAAAAAAGTCCGCGCGCCATTCGACCATATCCGCGCCGGAAATGCGCGCGGCCTTTGCGCCGCCGATTATCGCGCTCTCGTCCGCGCCGCAGATGGGAACGCATATTTTCGGAAGTCCCGCTCCTATTTCCACGCCGCGTACGTTTACCGTCTTTCGCATATTGCCCGCCTCCTCCCAATTATTTCGTCGCATATCTCCGCAATGCTCTTCCCGTCCGTGGCGACGGAAAAATCGGAGGCATATTCGTAAGGCGCGCGCCTTTCTTCTATTTTTTTCCTTATATATTCGACGTTCATATTGCCGCGCAGCAGCGGGCGCGTATCGTCGCCGCTGACGCGTGAAAGAACGGTTTCCGGCGACGCGGTAAGCAGAGCGACCGTACCGCCGGCTTTCATCGCGTCGGCATTTTCGCGCCGGAGCGCGGCGCCCCCGCCGCAGGAAACAATCGTCCCTCGTGTTTTCGCGGTCTCGAGTATAAGGCGAGTTTCGGCGTCACGGAAATACGTCTCGCCGCGCTTTTCAAATATTTCGGTTATCGGCATTCCCTCGCGCCGGACTATCTCTTCGTCCGTCTCAAGACGCAAAAAGCCAAGCCGCGCAGCTATCTCCGCCGAAACGGCGCTTTTGCCGCAGCCCATGAAGCCTATGAGATAAATATTGGAATCGTCCATTTTTACCTCCGAAAAACCCTTTGTAAATCAGAGTATCACAATCGCCGCGATTCGGCAAGAAAAACGCGCCCGCCTTTTTGACGGACGCGCCATGTGCGTTTTGTTTTCAGTCGAGCGCGGTCTTCTTGGGGCTCGCGTCGAATACGTAGTCGTTGCCGGGAAGAACAGCGTTGAGCACGATGCCGACGATGGCCGCGAGAGCGAGACCGGTCAGCGTGACGGAGGTGGCCCCGACCGTGAAGGTAAGGCCGCTTGAGAAACCGAGACCGCAGACGAGGATAACGGCTGCGATGATGAGGTTGCGTGATTTGGTAAGGTCGACGTGATTCTCGACCACGTTGCGCACGCCTATGGCGGAAATCATGCCGTAGAGCATGAAGCTGATGCCGCCGATGATGGACGCGGGCATCGAGCCTATTATCTCGGCCATCTTGGGGATGAAGCTGAGAACGATGGCGTAGCAGGCTGCAAGGCGGATGACACGCGGGTCGTAGACGTGGCTAAGCTCAAGCACTCCGGTGTTCTCGCCGTAAGTCGTGTTGGCTGGGCCGCCGACAAACGCGGCGAGCGATGTCGCGAGGCCGTCGCCAAGGAGAGTGCGGTGGAGTCCCGGGTCGGCGAGGAAGTTACGTCCGGTAGTGGCGGAGATGGCGGAAATGTCGCCTATGTGCTCCATCATCGTCGCGATGGCAATGGGCGCCATTACGAGGACGGCGGTCAGGTCGAATTTGCACAGCTGGAAAGGCGGAAGCCCCAGCGCGCTGGCGGCGGCGATGCCGGAGAAGTTGAGTATGGCCGAGCCGTCGGGATTGGTCATACCCGCGCCGTTCATTATGAGGGCTACGGCGTAGGAGATAAGCACTCCCATAAGTATCGGAATGATCCTGAACATTCCCTTGCCCCAGATATTGAAGATGATTATGGTCGCAAGGGCGATCAGCGCAAGGAGCCAGTTCGTCGACGCGTTGCTTATCGCCGAGGGCGCAAGGCCGAGGCCTATGCAGATAATGATGGGCCCCGTGACTATCGGCGGCAGGAAATGCATGACCTTGTGCACGCCCACGGACTTAATAACGAGCGCGAGCAGGAGATAAAGCAGTCCGGCGACAAATATGCCGCCGCAGGCGTAGGGCAGCTTTTCACCATAGCTCATGTTCGCAAAGATACCCGTGTCCAGATTCGCTACCGTGGCGAAGCCGCCGAGGAAAGCGAATGAGGAGCCAAGGAAGGCCGGCACCTTAAACCTTGAGCACAGATGGAAGAGAAGCGTTCCTGCCCCCGCGCAGAACAGCGTCACCTGTACTGAAAGTCCCTCTCCGTGAAAATACTGATTCACGAGGATGGGCACGAGTATGGTAGCCCCGAACATGGCGAACATATGCTGAAGACCTAGTATCGCCATCTTGGGTTTGCCGAGCGTACGCGCGTCGCGTATCGGCGCTCTGTCATTGCTCATCAAAATCACCCCTATTTATTTTTTCTTGAAAATTATACTATATCGGTTTCGACAGAGCAATGGGATATTTTCTAAAATTCGATAAAAAATCGACATTTGCCTTGACAGGCAGAGCAATTTTTTTTAGTATGAATAGGGTCGGTCGTGTTTTTGCGTCGGCTTACATGGCTCTTCGGCCAAAAAAGGAGTAATCTGCACTATGAATATGGATAATGTTTTTATTATGCAGCATCCGCTGATCAAGCATAAGATTTCGCACCTGAGGGACATAAACACCGGAACGAACGAGTTTCGCAAGCTTATCGAGGAGATCGCAATGCTCGAAGGTTACGAGGCTCTGCGCGACCTTCCCGTCGAGGACGTCGAGATAACCACGCCTATCGAAAAATGCATGACCCCAATGCTCTCCGGCAAAAAGCTTGCCGTCGTCCCCATCCTCCGCGCCGGACTTGGCATGGCGCCCGGCATACTGGCTCTCGTTCCCTCTGCTAAGGTCGGACATATCGGACTGTTCCGCGACCCCGAGACCCATGAACCCCACGAGTATTACTGCAAGCTGCCAAGCCCCATCGAGCTCCGTACCATATGCGTGGTAGACCCCATGCTCGCCACCGGTGGAAGCGCCGTGGCCGCCATCGACTTTATCAAGCAGCACGGCGGCAAGAAGATAAAATTCGTATGCATCATAGCCGCACCAGAAGGGGTTGAGCGCCTGCACAAGGCTCATCCCGACGTCCAGATATACATCGGCCAGCTCGACCGCTGCCTCAACGAGAATGCCTATATCTGCCCTGGCCTCGGCGACGCCGGCGACAGGATATTCGGAACAAAATAAGATTTGTCATTACGCAGGCCCTCCGGACGCATGTCCGGAGGGCTTTTGTTTGTCGCCGTCGGGTGTGAACACAGGGAACCCGGCGCGCTTGACAACTGCTTTCAAACCTGTTATAACAAAACTACAATTTAAGCACAGGGGGGCCGTAACCGAGCGGCTGAGATAGGACTTTTGTCCTGACCCTATGAACCTGTTGGGTAATGCCAGCGTAGGGAGAGCCGTGGGATAACGTTAGTTATCGAGCCGTTCAGCTTTACGCTGAGCGGCTCGTTTTATTTTATCAGGAGGTAATCTTATGAACGCAAGCGTCGCTATCCAGGTGCTCCCGTCCACTCTCGACGAGAAAGAGGTCTGCCGCATAGTGGACCAGGTAATCGACTACATCAAAAGCACGGGCTTTTGCTATTATGTCGGCCCGTTTGAAACGACAATCGAGGGCGACGACTACGACGCGCTGATGGACGTCGTCAAGCAGTGCCAGAAGGTGGCGATAGCCGCCGGCGCGCCCAAGGTGGACGCCTACGTCAAAATAAGCTGGCGTCCAGAGGGAAAGATACTTTCGATAGATGAAAAGATTTCAAAGTTCCATAAATAACGCCGCGCCGGTTCTGGCGCTGGCCGCCGCCGTGCTCGTCTGGTGGCTAATATCGGCCGGGGGCGCGGTGCCCGCGTTCATGCTCCCGTCGCCCGCGGCGGTGTTCGCAGCTTTCGTCGGCGATTTCCCGACGCTGATGCTCCATGCATCCGTCACTCTTCAGGAGGCGCTTTACGGTCTCGCGCTCGGCGTCGTCATCTCCTTCGCCGCCGCGTCGCTTATGGATCGCTTCCTGTGGCTCCGCCGCGCGCTTTACCCGATAATCATAATCTCCCAGACGATACCGACCATCGCCATCGCACCGTTGCTGGTGCTTTGGATGGGCTTCGGCATGGCCCCAAAGATAGCCGTCGTCGTGCTGACGACGTTCTTTCCCATAACCGTCGGATTGCTCGACGGGTACGGCTCCGCAGACCCGGACGCCGTCAGCCTGCTGCGCTCCATGGGCGCCAACAGACTGCAGATATTTTACCATCTGAAATTCCCCGCCGCGCTGAGCCACTTTTTCTCAGGACTCAAAGTCTCCGCCGCGTACTCGGTAGTCGGCGCAGTCGTCGCCGAGTGGCTAGGCGGCTTCGAGGGACTCGGCGTATACATGACGCGCGTGCGCAAAGCGTATGCCTTCGACAAGATGTTCGCCGTCATTTTCCTTATTATTATAGTTAGCCTGCTCCTTATGCTGGCCGTGTCCGCGCTCCGCAGGGCGGCGATGCCATGGGAAAGGGCGGAAAAGAAAGAGAGTATAATGCAATGAACAACATGAAACGAATTTTAGCCGCCGCGTCAGCCGCGGCGATGGCTCTTTCGATGACGGCCTGCGCCGGAAACGGCGCTTTGTCCGCAGCGAGCGGCGATGATGCGTTCCCGATAACGCTCTGCCTTGACTGGACGCCGAACACTAACCACACCGGAATCTACGCCGCGAAAGCCCTCGGCTATTTCGCGGACGCCGGTCTCGACGTGACGATAGTCCAGCCGCCGGAGGACGGAGCCGTCTCCGTCTGCGCCTCTGGTCAGGCCGACTTTTCCATCGACGCGCAGGACACTCTGGCCGCAGCCTTTGCGCTCAGCGATCCGCTGCCCGTCACCGCTGTCGCCGCCCTGCTCCAGCACAACACTTCCGGCATTATCTCCCGTGCCGGCGAGGGTATCGACACTCCCGCAGGGCTTGCGGGGCATACCTACTCGACCTGGAACTCGCCCATCGAGCTCGCGATGCTTAAAAAACTCGTGACCGACGGCGGCGGCGACTGGTCCGATGTGACGCTGATACCGAACAACATAACCGACGAGGCGTCGGCGCTTGCGGTGAATCAGACCGACGCGGTCTGGGTCTTCTACGCCTGGGGCGGCCTAAACGTCAAGCTGTCGGGCCTCGATTTCGACTACTGGAGCATCGCCGACCAGAATGAAACATTCGATTACTACACGCCCGTGCTCGTCGCGAACAACGATTTTCTCGCGGAGCATCCGGACGAGACAAAAGCCTTCCTCGCCGCGCTTGAAAAGGGCTATGCTTACGCCGCCGAAAATCCGGACGACGCCGCGCAGCTGCTCATCGACGGCGACGATACCGGCTCCCTTTCAGGAGCGGAGAAGCTTGTGAAAACGTCGCAGGAATGGCTTGCGGACAAGTACGTCGCCGACGCTCCCAAATGGGGCTATATCGACCCCGACCGCTGGAACGCGTTTTACAAGTGGCTCGACGACAACGGGCTCGTCGAAAATCAGATACCCGAAAATTACGGCTTCACAAACGACTACCTGAGCGACTGAATGGAGTGTGCCCCATGGCTCTTATCCGCGCCGATAACATAATAAAATCGTTCGGCGGCGATACCGTGCTCGGCGGAGTGTCGCTTTCCGTCGGCGCGGGCGAGACCGTGTGCCTGCTCGGTGTCAGCGGCGCGGGCAAGACAACGCTTTTTAACGTCCTCGCGGGATTGTCCGAACCGGACTCTGGAAACGTTTTCATAAACGGCGAGAACGCTACCGGCAGACCCGGCCGCGTCAGCTATATGCTCCAGAAGGATCTGCTGCTGCCGCACAAACGCGTTGTCGACAACGTGGCGCTGCCCCTGGTCATAAAGGGAACGCCGAAAAGGGCCGCGCGTGAGCGGGCGGCGGAGCTGTTTCCGCTCTTCGGCCTCGCGGGTACTGAATACGAGTACCCCTGCACGCTGTCCGGAGGCATGCGCCAGCGCGCCGCGCTTATGCGGACTTATCTCGCCTCTGACGGAGCGGTGCTCCTCGACGAGCCGTTTTCCGCCCTCGACGCGATAACAAAATCCTCCATGCACGAATGGTTCCTCGGGACGGCGGAAAAGCTCGGCCTCACGACGCTGTTCATTACTCACGACATAGACGAGGCTGTCGTGCTCTCCGACCGTGTCTGCGTTCTTTCGGGAAGGCCCGCCGTTATTTCCTCGGAAATCACCATAACGCCGCCGCGCGGCGAACGCGACCGCGATTTTTCTCTGACCTCCGATTTTCTCACGCTCAAACGCTCTCTCGTTTTCGCGCTCGGCGGCCTGTAAAAAACAACGTTTCCTGCCTGCCGCTCTTTATCTGAACAGGCTCTCAGCCGTCGGTTCTTGTGCAAAACGCACATGGCCGGCGGCTAAATTTTTGCGTACTAAACGGCGATAACGTGGTATAATATTTGCTGTTGGGCCAGCGATATGTTTGCGGGGGCAATATTGGATCATTCGCTGTTGGCGGCGCAACAATTTCTTCAGGGGGGGCGACTCGCGCATGGAGCAGAATCTTAATATCACACAAAAGCAGACGCTGCAGATAAACGCGCGGCTCCAGCAGCAGCTTCGGCTTCTGCACATGGCTCTGCCCGAAGTATGCGAGGCCGTTGAATCCGCGCTTAACTCGAATCCCATACTTGAGCGCGGCGACGATTCGGTTTCGGCGTCCGAAGATTTTTCCGCCGTGTCCTACAACGCGCTCGCCGACAGCGGGCGCGCACGCCATGAACAGAGCGACGACGGAAACCAGGAGCGCAACACCTTTGCCTCGCAGGAGAGCTTCTACGTCCGCCGCAGAAATGACTGTGTCAGCACAGACTGGAACCCGATAGAAAATCAGGCGGCGCACGAGTCCCTCGCGGAGTATCTTTCGTTCCAGCTCATCGACTATCCGCTCGATAAAAAGCAGGCGGCTATCTGCGATTATCTTATCCAGTCGCTGGATGCGCGCGGCTGGTTCGCCGAAGACATGGGCGACGCGGCGAAACACCTCGGCATATCCGAGTTCGAATGCACGCAGATGCTGTACGTGATACAAAGCCTCGACCCTCCCGGCATAGGCGCGAGGAATCTTGAGGAATGTCTTATCCTCCAGCTGGCTTCCTCGGACAATTTTAACCCCTATACTATTAAAATAGTGAAAAGCTGCCTTTCCCTGCTGGCCGACAACGACATAGCAGCCATCGCGAGAGCGCTCAATATAAGCCGTGAAACGGCAGCGGAATACTGCTCCGCGATACGCTCGCTGACGCCGGTGCCCTCGCGCGGCTACTATACCGGCTCGCCCGAGTGTTACATCGTACCTGACGCGAAGGTAACGGCCGAGCGCGGCGGTTTCAAAATATGCATGAACGACAGCCTTATTCCCCCGCTGACGATGAACGACGGATATGTAAAAATGGCCTCGAACTCGGACGACAGGGAGCTCACTGCCTATCTTCAGAAAAATCTGACCGACGCGAGAGCGCTCGTCGCGGACATAGAAAACCGCCAAAAGACGCTATTCCGTCTAATCGAGTGCATCGTCTCGCTCCAGCCCCGGTTTTTCCGCGACGGCAAAACGCTGCGTCCGATGACAATGTCCGAGATAGCTGACACGCTCGGCTTCAACGTCTCTACTATCAGCCGCGCCGTGCACGACAAATACATTGTCTGTGCCGCCGGCACCGTGAGCCTTAAATCTCTGTTTTCCTCCGGCTATACCGGAGGGGAAAGCGGAAAGGCGGACGGGGCGCTTTCTTCGGTCGTTATAAAGCGCAGGCTCGTCGATATCGTGTCGAAGGAATCGCCGGACGCCCCCTTGTCGGACAGCGCGCTCCAGGATATTTTCGCGCGCGAGGGAGTAACGCTCTCGCGCCGCACGATAGCCAAATACCGTGACGAGCTCGGCATAGCAAGCTCGCTGAAACGCAAAAACAAATTCTCAAAATAAAAATATCCGCATCTTGGGCTGTTGCCTAAGAT
>JAYFRC010000040.1:0-13257 GCA_034926415.1 Oscillospiraceae bacterium | reverse complement strand
CTGCAAAGCCGCAGAGAAAAAAATCCAATGTGGCCACGTTTACGATTAACATCGATGCCATGGGTTTTTACGCCGAGATTGAAATGGCAAAAGCGGCCGCGAAGCAAACGGCCGACGAAATCAACGAAACGATCCAGAAAGACACAAAAACAAACGCGGAGCGGCTGATGACCGCCTTCCGCAAAAAGACGGAGGTAAAGTAAATGAAATCCAAAGATGTTATCAAGCAGGAGCTGCACGAGAAGTTCTCCGCGGCCCTATCCGGGGAAAACCCGGAGCAGATTACCGATGCCCTGACGCAGTTTGCGGTAGATCTGCAGGCCGATGTCGTCAATGACTTCAAGGCATACCAGCAGACACAGGACTCTTCCATTCTCGCCGCACGCGGCATCAGGCAGCTGACGGCGGAAGAGCGTAAGTATTATACCGGATGGATGAGCGCGCTGAAAGAGCACTACAATTCTCCGAAGATGGCGTTTACCGGCCTGGACAATACAACTCTGCCGCAGACGGTCGTTGACCAGGTGCTGAGCGATATAGGAACCACGTTCCCGCTGCTCTCGGCAATCAATTTCCAGAATACTGCCGCAATCACGAAGATGATCGTCAATAGGCAAGGCATGCAGCTCGCCACCTGGGGCGCATTGAATACTGCCGTTGCGACGGAACTCAGCGGTGCCATTGGCACGGTTGATATCACGCTGAACAAGCTGACGGCCTTTATGGCGGTGTCACGCGACATGCTGGATGTCGGTCCTGAGTGGATGGATGCGTACGTCCGTGCGGTGCTTGCTGAAGCACTCGGCTACGGCCTGTCTCAGGGCATTGTTGGTGGAACGGGAAAAGATCAGCCAATCGGCATGATTAAGGATCTTGACGGCTCTGTGACAAACGGTGTTTACCCGGACAAGACGGCCGTAACAATTACGGACCTGTCCGTTGCCACCATCGGCGGCATTGCTGCAACACTCGCGCAGGGGCCGAACAACAGGAAGCGCCCGGTGCCGTCTATCCTGATTGTGGTCAATCCGGTGGACTATTTTGAAAAGTTCCTGCCGGCGACGACCTATCTTACGACTGTCGGAACCTATGTTAACAACGTACTGCCGTACCCATCCAACATCGTGCAGGACATCAACGTCCCGTCCGGCAAGGCTGTTTTCGGGCTTGCAAGCAAGTATTTCATGGGTGTCGGCAAAGGCGGCTCCGGCGGCCAGCTGGAATACTCTGACGAGTTCCAGTTCCTCGACGACAATCGTGTCTACAAAATCAAGATGTACGGCAACGGCATGCCGCTTGACAATAATGCTTTCGTTTTCGCCGACATTTCGGGCTTGACTCCGCTGAAACATCAGGTGTTGGTTGTGAATCCGATTACCAACCCGGTCAATACCAAAGCTGTTTCCAGCACGTAATTGAGGTGATAATCTATGGCGGACCTGCCGACGGGACTGCTTGATGCAGTCAAAGTATATCTCAAAATCACGTGGCAGGACGATGCCACGGATGCCGAAATTACGGGGTACATCAATCGAGGGATGGCGCGCCTGAAGCAGATTGCAGGCGCGCCGTCCCTCAACTTTACCGATGAGGATCAGCCGCGGACGCTGCTGCTGGACTACTGCCGGTATGCGAGAAGCCAGGCACTGGAAGTGTTTGAGAAAAACTTTCAGGCGGAGCTGCTTGATCTGCATCTCAGCACGCAGGCGCCGGTTATCGACAGCCTGACCGTTATTGCCGTGCTGGATTCTTCCGGCGGATATGACGTGACGGTTGCGCCGGATTCAGATGATGGCGATGGGTATGTCTATCAGATCGGCGCGGGATTGACATTGCCGAAGCGGCTTGATACCTGCATGCCGGGAGATACCTGGACGGAGTGGGACGGCTTTTCGCCAATCCCCGCGGCGACTGGACAGCAGATTTTACTTGTGGAAATCAACGATTGTTATGAGGCGGAACGTGCAGGGGCGGTGACGGTATGAAGATCCAGACACCGACCGAGTTCCTGACATTCACCGATGGCCAGTGCGATATTTATTCCGTGTCAGGAAACAAGCTGAAAGATAAGATTATGACTCTCTGCTATGGAAACCGAACAGTCGGGATGAAGCGTTTTTACGCCGCCCGTGCGGCCAATACCGAAATTACCAAAATCATCCAGATTCCGCTGCGGGAAGACATTACGACGGAAAACCGGGCGGTTATCGAAAAGGCGGAGTACAAGGTCGAGCAGGCGCAATATCTTTACGACACGAACCCGCCGGCCACGGTGCTGACGCTCCGAAAGATCGGGATGGCAACATGAAACAGTCACATGCGGAGTATGAAGTATCAACGGACGAGCTTGCAAACGCTATCATGGAAAACCTCGAAAACTATTCTGAAAGTGTTGACGAGGCCGTAAAGGATACGGTTAATGCCGTATCAAAAGAGGCGCTGCAGGCAATCAAGGATAGTCCCAGTATCCAGCATTTAAGCGGATATTCTTATGCAAAAGAATTTTATGCGAAGAAGCTGCGGGCAGCCGGAGAGGATAAGTGGAACTATCGCATTGTAATTGCAATGAAGGCGCCCGACTATCGGCTAACGCATTTGCTGGAGAATGGGCATGCAACCCGCAACGGAGGGCGTACTCGTGCTTTCCCGCACTGGATAAACGGCCAGAAAGTGGCGGACACGCTTCCGGAAAGGCTGGAAGAGGCGATAAAGGATGAACATTAAGAAGTGGCTGGAAACGGCGGGAGAGCCAGTGGCGGAGACCTGTTTCCCACCCGGAGAGACGCCGTGCTTGCCCTATATCTGTTTCCTGGACAAACAGGACCACGGCGGCGCAGATATGAAGAATATCCTGACGACGCACAATCTAACGGTCGAGCGCTATTCTGAAACATCCGAATACAGCGAAAAGCTGGAAGCGCTTTTTGCTGCGGCGGGCCTTGAGTATGCTCGTGAGCAGACATGGCTGCCGAACCCTGACGATATGTACGAAACGATTTACACTATCAAAACTCCAATTTTTGAAAGGACTGATATTTGATGGCTGACAAAATTATTCATATCCCGGTTGGGAGCGGTTATCTCTACCATGATGTATTTACCGGCGCGGTTCCGGCAGACGCCGATATCGAAACCGAAGCACACCGCCTCGGCTATATTGAAAAAGGTGGAGAAATCGACTACAAGCCGACGTTTAAGACCTTCAAGGATGACTTCGGCAAGATTCAAAGAAACAAGCTGACGGCTGAAGAAGCGACGTTTAAGGCTTCTTTAATTGCATGGTCCGCGGCTGACTTCAACACGTTTGTGTCTACGGCGCGTATCACCGAAACGCAGGGGCACCGCACGATTAAGATCGGCGGCATGGGCCAGGACGACGGCAAGGTGCATCTTTTCCGATTTGTTCACCCTGACGCTCAATACGGCGACGTGAGGATTACCATTGTCGGCACACAAACTGGCGGGTTCAAACTTAATTTCAAGCCAGATGACGCCGGTAATATGGACCTTGAAATCACGGCACAGGCCAGCGACAGTGAAGGTACGCTCATCATCTACGACGAAGAGGTTCTCGGCGATACGGTGAAAGCCTCCGGCCTGACAGTATCCTCTGCTGCTGGAAGCACGACCGGGACTACATTGCTGACGGTTACGCCGACTCTGGGCGATGGGAACAGCTACCGCGTCTATCATGGCGCAATGATGCCGGCTGTTGGCGAAGTGCTCACCGCGTGGACTGCATGGGACGGCGCCAGCGATATTGCTGCTACGACGGGAGATATTATCACGGTGGCCGAGGTGGACGGCACTAACGCGGCGGTCAAGGCTGGTATTGCGACCGTTACAGCGAAAGCGTGATTTGAGTGTTTGACGTATCGCAGATCCAAAAGCGGTATTTTGATATTAGGCTGACGGTGGAAACGGAAGACGGGCAGACGCACAAAGTGGAATTGCAGATTGAGCCGCCTACCGTGAAGCAGCTGGAGCGCCTGACGGCGGTCGCCAAGGCGGATGAAACGGAAGTAATAACGGAGCTGCGGGACGCCGTTGGCGGTATCCTGAGCAAGAACAAGACCCGTTACCGAGTGCCGGCCGCCTATATCGAGAACCTGGACTTTGACCAGCTCTCCGGAATCCTGACGGCCTATATGCAGTGGGTAGCGGAGGAGAAGCAGGCAAAAAACTGATTGTCCCCTCGTGCCCTGGTGATCAGGACAACGAGGGGCACTACTCCGTCAGTATGCTGGAGGAAAAAATCGTCAGGGACTATACCGGCTATGACTTTGACCGGATTGGTTCCCTGACGATCTTCGAGTTCTGGCTTTATCTTCGGGATGCGGTAATTTACAACTGCAAGCAGACGGATTCTGGAAAGGAATATTTAGACAAGTGTTGGGCGGCGGAGCAGAAGGAGCCGGACCGCAGGACGCTTCGAAAATACTTCGGGAGGTGATAGAGCATGGCCAACAACATCAAGGGTATTACGGTAGAGATCGGCGGAAACGTTGGTCCGTTGAAGACTGCGTTGAAAGACGTCGACAAGACTGCCGGCAATTTGCAGAGCCAGCTCAAAGAGGTCAATAAGCAGCTCAAGTTTGATCCCAGCAATACGACACTTCTCAAGCAGAAGCAGGAGCTCTTAACCAAAGAGATATCCAACACCTCCGAAAAGCTTAAGACGCTGAAAGCCGCCGAGAAGCAGGCACAGGAACAGTTTGCACAGGGGAAAATCAGCCAGGAACAGTATCAGGCGCTGCAGCGGGAAGTCATCAAGACAGAATCTCAGCTTAAGGAGCTCGGAAGGCAGGCCGGGCTTGCCAACGCGGCGCTGGATAAAGTGTCTGTTGTGACGGGGAAGATCGGAACATCCGCCACGGCGCTGGGCAAGGGGCTCATGCCCGTGACGGCTGCTGTTACGGCTGCCGGGGCGGCGGCTGTGGCGGCATATGTCGATGTTGATAAAGGTGCCGATACCGTCATTGAAAAGACCGGGGCGACCGGCGAGGCGGCCAAGGAGATGAAATCTGTCTATCAGGACGTTGCCGCTTCCGTCCCGGACAGCATGCAGGATGTCGGAAATGCGGTCGGGGAGATCAACACACGGCTTGAATTCACCGGGGACAAGCTGGAGACGGCCAGCGACGACTTTCTGAAGTTCGCAAAGATCAATGGAACCGACGTCAACACCAGCGTGCAGCTGGTCTCCCGCGCCATGGGGGACGCCGGAATTAAGTCGGATGATTACAAAGCTGTCTTGGATCAGTTGACCGTGGCAGGCCAGAAGTCCGGGATATCAATTGACACGCTGACTACAAACCTCGCAAAATACGGCGCGCCGATGCGGGCGCTGGGCCTGGATACTAAAACCAGTATTGCTATGTTTGCCGGATGGGAAAAAGCCGGCGTCAACACGGAGATTGCGTTCTCCGGTATGAAAAAAGCAATTTCCACATGGGGCGCGCAAGGAAAAGACAGCCGGGTCGAGTTTAAGAAGACGCTCGAGGAAATTAAAAATGCTCCGGATATTGCGGCGGCGACCACGAAAGCCATCGAAGTTTTCGGACAGAAGGCCGGGCCAGATCTGGCCGACGCCATCCAAGGCGGTCGGTTTGAGGTCCAGGATTACATTGACGCGCTGGAAAATTCTCAGGGCGCCGTGGAAAGCACATATGCCGGCATTGCTGACGGGACGGATGATGCGAAAACGGCCATGAACGCGGCGAAGGTCGCGGCAAGCGAGTTGGGCGGAACCATCCTTGAAGCGCTGGCGCCGGTTCTGCAGAAGGTGGCTTCGGCTGCAAAAAAGGCGGCGGATATGTTTGGCTCCATGGACGAAAAGACCCGGAAAACGATCCTGACGGTGGCCGGCATAGCTGCGGCGGTTGCGCCGGCTCTGCTAATTGCCGGAAAAATTGCAAATGGAATTTCCAATATCACTAAGGCGATGACAATAGCAAGAACCGCGACGCTGGCCGAGACGGCTGCGCAGACTAGCTGGACTGCGGCACTGCTTACCAGCCCCGTGACGTGGATCGTTGTTGGCATTGCTGCTCTGATCGCTGCGCTCGTGCTGCTTTATAAGAACTGCAAGCCGTTTCACGATTGGGTGGTCAAAGCTCTGAATACGGTAAAGAACCTGGCAAAGACCGTATTCAATGGTCTGATCACCTTCTTCACATCAACCATCCCCAAAGCATGGAACAGTCTCGTTTCGTTTTTCAAGGGGGTTCCCTCTTGGTGGAGCAAGCTCTGGACGCAGGTGGGGCAGTTCTTCAAGAATTTCTGGAGTGGTATAAAATCCGTGGTCATGGCAATCATCACGCCGTTTATAACCGAAATCAAGAACATCTTCAACGGCATGAAGTCCGGACTGAGCGATATCCTGAACGGCGTGAAATCTATCTTCTCTGGTGTGTGGACAATCATTAAAAATGTTGTCCTCGGTATCGTCCTGCTGATTATTGATCTCGTCACCGGAAACTTCAAAAAGCTGCACAGTGACCTTTCGGGCATCCTGAACAATATTAAAAACGCTTTCAAAACGATCTGGAGCGGAATTAAATCCGTGGCAGTTGGCATAGTAAAAGCACTTACCGGCGCTATTATTGCTATATTTAAAAATATGGTGACAGACCTTAAATTGCTTGGCAATAAGCTAAAAACCTTTTTCAGCGGATTATGGACGGGAATCAAGAAAACGGCAGTCAGTATTTGGAACGGTCTGATTAAATTCATCCAAGGCCTGCCGTCGGAGTTTTCCAGTGCAGTGAAAAGTATTGGACAGGCTATCATTCATGGATTTGATGATGCGATTGTATTTATTAAGGGGCTTCCGGCACAGATGCTGCAATGGGGCAAAGACATGATTCAGGGATTAGTCGATGGGATAGAAAGCATGATTGGCAGAGTGACGGATGCAGTGAAAAACGTCGCCTCGAAAATTACGAGCTTTTTGCACTTTTCAAAGCCGGATGAGGGACCGCTGGCCGATTATGAGAGTTGGATGCCGGACATGATGGACGGCATCCGGCAGGGGATATTATCCAGCATGAGTAAAGTCCAGGATGCTGTACAGCAAGTATCCATGGTTATTGCTGCAAGCATTCCAACGGATTTGGCCGGTGATGTTCAGGCACGCACCGCATACGCGGCGGCTTACGGCAGATCTTCCGTGGCGGCGTCGGCACAGCAGACGGCCGTCAGCGCGTCTGCGGCCCCTGCACCGATGTTTCAGCAGACGGTGAATAACTACAGCCCGAAAGCCCTGTCGCCGGCAGAGAGCGCCCGCCTGACCCGCAACGCGACAAGACAATTCATAAGAAGTCTGAAGGGGTGAGGGCATGAAGCGAATAGTCTGCGAGGACAGCAGCGGGAACATAATTGAATTTACCTATGACGGCACCCCGCTTCGGCTCTCCGACACGGACGGCTTCTCCGCGGCGGAGTATACCGTCAATACTTCACAGAGTACCGGGCAGGACGGGGAAACCTATCTCAGCTCAACGGCCAACAAGCGGAACCCCGTCATTACAGTGGACATTTGCTCGGATTATCAGGCGCAGCGGGATCGGCTGTATAGCTTTTTCCAGCCACGGTCTGAGGGAACTATCTTTTTTTATGAGGACGCCTCCACCGGACGGAAGGCCGGATACTATGTGGAGAGCATCAATGTAGAGGAGTCCGGTTCGTCCCGGCAGGCGGTGATCTCCCTTATCTGCCCGGATCCGAAGTGGTACGCGTTGACCGACGACCTCACACAGCTCGCGGTATGGCAGGGCTGCATCCGGTTTCCGCTGCGCATTGCAAACCCGTTTCGCGTGACCGAGAAAGTCAATACCCTGATTGGCAATGTCCGCAATGACAGTGCCGTCCCGATGGGGCTGACCGTCACGTTCCGGGCAACCGGGACGGTGGTTAATCCGTCGCTGTACGATATCAACCGGCAGAAGCTGATGCAGGTCAACACGACGATGCACGCCGGGGACGTGATCATCATCACGACCGGCGACGGCAACAAGCGGGTCAAGCTTATTTCCGGCGGCGTAACCACGAATATCAATAACCTGATGAAATATCCCCCTGAATGGCTGCAGGCCTATCAGGGGGATAACTTGTTCCGGTACAATGCGGATTCCGGCATCGACAGCCTGAGCGTGTCCATCCTGAGCACGCAGGCATACTGGGGGGCATGACGATGGAATTATATATTTACAGCCCCGCTATCGAATTGCAGGGAGTAATTGACAGCTTTTCGTCGCTTCGATGGCGGCGGCGATTTTTTGAGCCCGGAGAGTTTGAACTGCACTGTCCCGTGACGGCTGAAAATATCGCGCTGCTGACGGAGGGTAATATCATCCATCGGCTGGACCGTTCCGAGGCGGGCATCATCGAGGGCATCACAATCACTACAGCGGATACCGGCGGCGAGGAAATCACCGCTGCGGGCCGGATGGGTTCGTCCATGCTGGACCGCCGCATTATCACGCCAACGATCAATTTCAGCGGCGCGGTAGAAATGGCCATGAGAAAAGTCGTGTCCGACAATGCAATCACGGCCCGCCCGTTGCCGCTGCTGACGCTTGGAGCGCTTGGTGGATATACTTCTACTTGCAGTTTTCAGACGACCGGAAAAGGCACCCTCGCGGCCTGCGAGGCGCTTGGCAAAGCCGCGCCGCTCGGCTTCCGGGTACGCATGGACGTCCTCAATAAGCAATGGATTTTCGAGGCCTACGATGGAACTGACCGGAGCGTGACGCAGACGGAGCGGCCATACGTGCTGTTCTCGGACGAATTCCGGAACATCAGCGGGCCGGCATATGCCATGGATACTACGGGCTATAGCAATTATGCCTATGTCGCCGGGCAGGACGCCGCGGCCAACCGAATCATTGCCGAGGTGGACCAGACAAACGGCGAGCCCCGCCGCGAGCTGTGGGTAGACGCCCGCGACCTCCAGCAGGGCGACTTATCTGATGAGGATTACCGGGCGCAGCTAACGCAGAGAGGTATTGAAAAGCTGGCGGCCGCGGCAAAGTCGGAATCCTTTTCGGCGGACGCGGTGGACACGCAGAATTTTCAGTACCTGACCGACTGGGATCTCGGCGACATCGTAAGCTTTGAGAAGTGGGGCCTGCGGATCGATCAGCGCGTCACTGAGGTTGAGGAAGTGTACGAAAACGGCAGCGAGACAATTACTCCGACGTGCGGGAATCCGCTTCCGGAGAAACTGGATTTAGGAGATGATACATAATGGCGGAATCAAGCGGCTTTTTCCCGAGCGTATCGGATGACCGGTCGTATACAGCGGCGTGGCTCGCAAAATGGGTCGCGTCGTTTCTCAGCAACGGCACGTATGACGGAGAACTGGCAGTCATGGCGGTTGCGAACATGCAGGTGAAACTACCTGCCGGCCGTGCATGGATCAACGGGTATTACTACCGAAACGACGGCGATATGACACTGCCGATTGCCAACGCCGACGGCGTCTTGAACCGGAAGGATACGATTGTCCTCCGATGGGACGTCAACGAGCGGAGTATCACGGTACAGGTGCTGCAGGGCACGTTGGCGAGCGCCGCAACAGCTCCGGCCATTGTGCGGACGGTCGAACAGTATGATCTTAAACTCGCGGAGATCAGCATACCGGCCGGAACGACAGCTATCACGCAGAGCCTGATTACTGACACCAGGTTGAACACGGATGTCTGCGGAATCGTTCACGCGGTCGTGGATCATCTGGACACCGCAACGTTTTATGCGCAGGTTCAGAACGACCTGGCAAATTTCAAGTCCGGCAGCGAAACGGATTTCAATACATGGAAAAGTCAGTTTCAATCCGATCTGACTAGCTGGAAGAGCACAAGCGAGTCCAATTTCAATACATGGCTGTCCGGTATTCAGGGAATTCTCAACGAGGATGAGGCCGGGAATCTGCTGAATCTGATTAATGGGAAAGCAGATAAGACCCACGCGAGCACTCACGCAACTGGCGGGAGCGACGCGATTGCGCCGGCGGACATAGGAGCGCAGGCGGCGATAACCGCCAGCGGGATATTGAAAGGCACAGGCTCAGCGGTGAGCGCGGCGACGCGCGGGACGGATTATTCGCTCATCAACTCGCCCGTGACCGTTACCTTCGGCACATCTGGCTGGGCGCTCAACTCAACCACCGGCGCGTATGAGCAGAGCGTGGCTTGCACAGGGCTGTTGACAACAGACGACCAGCGCACGCGCGTGGAGCCGGTCGGCAATGCTTCCGACCCCGACGCACAAGCGATGACCGACGAGGCGTATGCCTGCGTGGACTATTTTGCCTGTACTACGAATGGACAACTGTATGCGCGTAGCCCCGACGCTGCGCCCACGGTGGCGTTCCAGGTCAGAGTGATTATTGAGAGGTGAGATAAATGAGCGAACTGGCTAAAAAAGGCGGCAGGGGCGCTGAAACCGTAGATATAGGAAACTTGGAAAAAATATCCATAGCTGAGTATTCATCTCCGGCGACAGTAACGATGGAAGAGGGATATATCTACATCGTTTGCTTCGGAGAAAGTGGCGCAGATTGCTGCATTGTAACCGCTACGACTAATGGGCTGCTCGGTAAAATTGAGATGAAAACATCAGCTTATCATACCGTCACAATTAGCGGAGCAACTTTAACGGTTACAAAATCAAATGCTAACTGGGATGAATATTGCTACGCGATAGGCCGGATAAAAATAGGAGGGTAAGTCCATGAATAAAAGACAAGTGTGCGCCCTCATGTACACACACACACACACACACACAATTAATTTTATATACCGCGCTTCGCGCGACACCGGAAGGTGGCGTGCGTAATGGGTGAGCTGAGTCACCGCCGGATAGGCGGCGGAGGCATTGACGACATATCAAAACTTTTTTCTGAGCCATATAATCGCACCAACTGCACGACTAGCGCAAGATATGCAGCCATCAATAAAACCTGGACATATCTTGCAAGCATTCATATTTCCCAAAATGTAAAAGAGTTTTTCTTTGCGATTACAGACTACTCGGGCGGGTTCCTTGGCGCATTGAATAAAACTGATTCAGAGGTTAGGTTTTTTAGGGACGTTGGAAGTGACTGGTATTTTAAGGTTACAAAAGAGACATCAACTTCCGGGGTGAGTTTTACATTGTACGGGGAAAGCCCAAACGAAAATACGTCATTAAACGACTACACGGCTTTATGGGTGTTTTACCGATAACGAAAGGAGCATGATAATATGAAAATCATTACAGGCGGCACGGAATACGCGGTCAGCGGAAAGCCGACCATCCGCGCGGGATACATACGAATACCGCTTGCGGCCGTGCCGGAGACGTTGGGCGATACCGTGCAGATCGCAGACAACTCCGGCGCGGTGTTGCGGGACATCACCGTGGCGGACTATCTGCGCTGGTACACGTCGGACAGCGCTTTGATATTTACCGATACTGCGGCGGCGACTGAACCGACTGCGAAAGAGATCGCGGCGGCGGAAGCGGCGAGAGCAGAAGCGGATGCAAAGGCGGCGGCTATCGCGGCGCTCCCGGATAAAGTGGCAGCGATTGAAACGGCAATCGACGATTTGACCGTCGCGATACTGGAGGGCTGATTATGAAAAAACGTGTTTTGAGGCTGTACGCCGCTGGGGCGTTGACCGACACGGGCCTTGCAAACGCTGTGACCCGCGGCTGGATCACGCAGGAAGATGCGGACGCGGCAAGGGCAGCGAAAAGTGCTGAATAAACCAATTACGGAGGATAAGCAATGGAAGCAATAATAGTAGCGGTAATCACGGGCGGGCTGTCTTTAGCGGGGGTGCTTATCTCAAACCGGGCGGCGGCGACACACACGCAGGAAAGCATAAAGACTGCTCAGGCCGTGACGGACACGAAGCTCGAAGAGCTGACGCGCGAAGTCCGGGAGCACAATGATTTTGCAAAGCGCGTGCCGGTGCTAGAAGAGCAGATAAAAGTCGCAAACCACAGGATAGACGATTTGGAGAAAGGCAAATGAAACCTACAACTACGAAGCTCATTGTGTGGGTATGCCTTATCAACGGCCTTGCATGGATCTGGTGCTCGTACATCCTCGCGTGGCTCGGGCGCGCCGAGATAGCAGAAATGCTCTCCGAAGCCGCGGTTAAGGAGATAATCGGCGTTATCGTTGTGTATTGTGCAAAAGCGCTGTTCGAGAACCTTTCAAAGAACAACGACTGGCCGGATAAAAAGAGCGATAGAGATAATGACGACAACAAGGGAGACGAGGAGATATGAACGAAATACAGGAGCTGCTGGCCGACGTGTCCAATTACCGCGCCGGGCGGACGCAGAAGATAAAATACATAGTTATCCATTATACCGGGAACAAGGGTGACACGGCAAAAGCAAACTGCGAGTATTACCATGGAGCGAACCGCAACGCTTCGGCTCATTATTTCGTCGACGAGAACGAGGTCTGGTGCAGCGTGCCGGACACTGACGTCGCATGGCACTGCGGCACAAAAAGGCGATATTATCATCCGGAGTGCCGCAACAGCAACAGCGTCGGCGTCGAGATGTGCTCCGACTGGAGCGGAGGGGAGTACGTCATTACCAAGGCAACACAGAAGCGTGCAGCGGAGCTCGTGCGGCTGCTGATGAACAAGTACGGTATAGACGCAAACCACATCGTACGCCACTACGACGTCACGCATAAGAGCTGCCCGAGGCCGTTTGTTGTGCATCCGGAGCAGTGGACGGCGTTCAAAGAACTTTTAGGAGATGAAGACGACATGACACAGGAAGAATTCGACGCGATGATGGATAAGTATCTCGAGGAACGGGGCGCGAAGAGCACGTCCGACTACGCGAAGGAAGTCTGGAAGAAAGCAACCGAAAACGGAACCGTCAACGGCAAGATGCCGCGCGGGTTCTTGACGCGCGAACAGTTCGTGACCGTGCTCGACAGGCTCGGGCTCAACAAATAAAACGGAGGTAGAATATATGGAAAATCTAATGAACGTATCGACCATTTTGTGAATACGGCGGCTTGGAATTGACAGCGGAGGCGGCGAGATTTTACACCTCTGGGCGGGCCAGATGTACACCTCCGGGCGGCCATATTTGACCGTAGAGACCGCTGTAGTAGAATTTGGCTAACGCATCGCAGATGCGAATACGCCAAAGGAGGGTCATAGAAATGACCAACTACAGAGAGATCCTGCGGTTGAGGAGTCTGGGCCTCAACCACAGCAGGATAGCAGAGAGTAT
>JAYFRC010000001.1:0-6359 GCA_034926415.1 Oscillospiraceae bacterium | reverse complement strand
ATGCGAAGACCGTCTGTCGTGTTTTAAGGCGCCGCAGCAAATCTCGCGTCTCCCCGATTCATTTTATTTTCAGAGTGCGAAGATATGCTTTCTGCTCGTCGGTAATGCGATAGCTCTCGACCGCCTTTTGTATCGTCTTGTTGTGCGTCCATTTGTCGAGGCGGCGCTCCTCTATGAACGGCACCGTCTCTTCATACCGCTTTGCAAGCGCCGTCGCGAAATACCATGCCCTCATCATGTTGACATAATATTTCTCCGACTGCACTTGCGCTATTATCTCATGCTGTTTCTCTCTGAAATTATCGTCGAGGTAAAAGCTCATGAGCATCTCTATGCCGAAGCGCACCGTGTACGGCTTTCCGGACGCTGTCCATGCCTTTATTGTTTCATAAAACTCATCCGGGCGTTTTTTGAAGACCTTAGGGGACATGATGTCGCAGGTCGCCCAGTTGTCCACATACGGCAAAAACGCCTCGGTGGCCGCCAGCGCAGCGTCGTAGTCTCTCATGCGCTCGATGATAAGGCCGTGAAGATTGTTTTCGTCGTAGTATCCGTGCGGCAGCGATGCGATATACTTTTCAGCGTCAGGCGTGCCGGAAAGCACGCGTGCGAGCTTTCTCAGTTCGGGCATGCGCACTCCGATAATTTTCTCGGGCGCGATGTTAGGTATAAGTTTTTTCTGGAAATCCCTGTAAGTTGTGTCCTGCATTGCGAAAAGCCTTTCGCGTATGTCCTTTTCAATCTTCCGCACAGTTCAGTTTCCCTCTTTCCTTGTATTTTTCGCGGATAAGCTGTAAAATAACTCAAAAATTGTATTGATGCGTCTAACTTTGTGTTTTTCAGTCCGTGCTCTATTATGGATACAAATCGGGGTGACGAAATGAACCTGCAGGCGATACTCGTGTCAAACGGCTTTGGTATCGGGCTTATGGTCATGCTGCTCGTTAGTTCGAGAAACATTATGTGGAACCACACGCTCTCTGAAAAAATATTCCGTTTACTGATATGGGCTACGATAGCGTTCTGCTCTTTCGAGGCCCTCTCCTTCTGTATAGACGGCCTTCATTTCCCATATGTGCGCGTCGTCAGCATTGTCGTCACTATCGCACTGATTTCGACCATCACCGCATCCGCTTTCCTCTGGACGCTGTATGTGGACTATAAGCTGTTCGATGACATCGGCAGACTTAAAAAACGCGCTCCACTGCTCGCTTTGCCCGCTGTGGCAGTCATCTGCCTTTCGGTAATGAGCGCTTTCGCTCCCGTTTTGTTTTTCGTCTCGCCCGACAATGTCTATTCGCGCTCGGCTTTGTCCTTCCTCCCGTTCGCCTCCAGCTTTTTCTATCTGTTATACGCCGAGATTGAGATATACCTAAACCGCAAAAACGCGAAGAGCTATCTTGTTATGCCTTCCATAATTTTCCTTATTCCTATCTTCATCGGAATCCTGCTCCAGTTTATGTTTTACGGGCTTTCGCTCGTCTGTGCGTCGCTCGCCATCTCCATTGTTTCCCTTTACATCAATATTCAGGGAGAATCATCGCACATCGATTCGCTTTCCGGTCTTTATACAAGGGCGTACCTCGATTACAGGATACAGCGCATGTCCATTAAATGTCCGGAAGGCAGCATCCTCGTCGGTATATTGTTCGACGTCGACCGCTTCAAAGACATCAACGACAATTTCGGTCATCTGGCCGGCGACTCGGCGATACGCAACATAGGCCGCCTTCTGCGCGTCACCGCAGAAAGCGGCGACTTTGCCGCCCGCTACGGCGGCGACGAGTTTGTGATAATAAAAGCGGTGAAAGAGGAATACGAGCTCCTCCCGTTCTTCTCGCATCTCGAGGACGGTCTCGCGGAGCTCAATCGATCGTGCTCGCATCCATATCATCTCTCACTTTCATACGGATACAGCGTCTACGACTCGGCCAACGATACGCCGGATTTGCTTTTCCGCCGCATGGATCAATCCATGTACGAACAAAAGCGCAGCAAGAGCAGAGAGTTCGCGGAGCGAAGGAAACCGGCTTCCGACAGATAATGTAAAAGCCCCCGGTCTCCTTTCACGCCTCTTTATCCGAAGAGTCCGGCCGCTCCGGTGGCCATAATATGGAATCATGCATATTATGGATATTATAAAACTTTCGCCAAAAAGTGACAAGTATAATTTACCTTCGTTCCCCCTCCGAAAACGCAAAAACAACGCCCCCGAAGCCGCGTGGCTCCGGGGGCGTTGTTTTTGCCGTGTAATTTTATACGCTTATCTCAATATGTCGCGCCTGTCGAAATACCGCGTGTGGAGGAGATGCTCCGACTTCTCGGAAAGCGGCTGGCCGAGGTATTCACTGTACAGCATCTTGACTTCCTTGTTCTCGTGGCTCTTGCGAACAGGCAGCTTTTTGTCCTGCTCGTAAACGGACTCCGTGCGTTTGAGCACCTTCTTCCAGCTTCTGACCGGGTTGCCCGCTCCGCCTATGCAGCCTCCGGGGCAGGCCATGACCTCGATGAACTGGTAGTCGGCGGTTCCGGCTACAACGCGCTCCATCATTTCCCTGGCGCGCGATAGCGTGTGTACGACCGCGACCTTGACGACGGTGCCGTTCAGGTCGACCGACGCTTCCTTTATTCCCTCGATGCCGCGCACGGCGGTAAAGTCGAGGTTCTTGAGCTCCTCGCCAGTCACGAGCTCGTAGACCGTGCGGAGCGCGGCCTCCATGACTCCGCCCGTCGCGGCGAATATCTCTCCCGCGCCGGAGCCAAGTCCGAACGGAGAATCGAACGGCGTCTCCTCAAGGGTCTTAAAGTCTATTCCTCCCGCGCGCACCATGCGCGCGAGCTCCTGGACTGTCAGCGACATGTCGACGTCCTGATATCCGCTGTCGTTCATCTCCGCGCGCTTGCACTCGAATTTTTTCGCTGTGCAGGGCATGATTGAAACGCTGTAAATATCTCCGGCGTCTATCCCGCTCTTTTCGGCGAAAAAGGTCTTGATGACTGCGCCGAACATCTGCTGCGGAGATTTTGCCGATGAAAGATGCGCCGTGTAGTCCGGGTAAAACGTCTCGCAGTACTTGACCCACGCCGGACAGCAGGAGGTCATCATCGGCAGCACGCCGCCGTTTTTGAGCCTGTCGAGAAGCTCGCTTCCCTCTTCCATTATCGTAAGGTCGGCGGAAAAATCGCTGTCGAAAACGTAGTTGAAACCAAGCCGCTTGAGCGCGGTCACGAGCCTTCCGGTGCTGACAGTTCCGGGCTCCTCGCCGAGCGCCTCGGCGATGGTAGTGCGCACGGAGGGCGCTACCTGGACGCACATGGTCTTGCCTGCGGATATAGCATGGTAGACGTCGCGTGTATTGTCGTTTATCGTTATCGCTCCGACGGGGCAAACCTGCATGCACTGTCCGCAGTTGACGCAGGCCGTGTCCGCCAGCAGCTTGCCATAAGGCGGTGTTATTATCGTGTAATAGCCTCTGTTCTCCTTTGCGAGCACGCCGATATTCTGTATGTCGTTGCAGACCTCCATGCAGCGTCCGCAGAGTATGCACTTGTTCGGGTCACGCACGATGGAAGGCGACGAACGGTCGCGCAGCATGTTGCGCGAGTCGATGGGATAGCGCGACGGACGATCCATGTTAAGGTCCTCGGCTATCTTCTGAAGCTCGCACGCGCCGCTCTTCTGGCAGGTCAGGCACTCAAGCGGATGCCTTGCGAGTATAAGCTCGAGGATGTTGCGGCGGTGATGTATGATGTCCGGAGTCGAGGTGCGGACTATCATGCCCTCGGCGGCGGGAAAGGAGCACGAAGTCTGAAGCAGCGGCTGCCCCTCTATCTCGACGACGCACATGCGGCAGTTGGCTTTTACCTTCTGATCCTCGTGCCAGCACAGCGTCGGGATGTGTATATTGGCGGAGCGCGCGGCGTTTAGTATCGACGTTCCCTCGGGAACGCTGACGCTTATCCCGTCTATCGTCAAATTTACATTTTTTGCCATTTAGACCACGCTCCTTTCAGCACGGCAGTTTTCGCAGAGGTCTCCGTCGAGGTGAGAATCGAACACATCGCGGAAGTTCTCTATGGCGCTGAGCACGGGAACGACCGACGAATGCCCGAGGCCGCAGAACGCCGTCTTCCTTATCGTGTCCGCGAGATCAATGACCGTTTCAAGGTCGTGGATGTTGCCCTTCCCGACGCATATTTTGTTTATGAGATCGTATAGTCTGCGTGTGCCCTCGCGGCAGGGTATGCACTTGCCGCAGGACTCGTCGACAAAAAAGCTCATGTTGTTGCGTATGATATCGAGCACGCAGTTGGTATCGTCGATGACGAATATCGTGCCGCAGCCGAGGCGCCCGCCTCCGGGCGAGGCGTGGTCAATGTCGAGGCACATGTCTATCTGGTCGGGACGGATCACCGGGCCCGACGCACCGCCGGTCTGCACCGCGAGAAGTCCGTGTCCTCCCTCTACTCCGCCGCACACGTCGTAGATGAGGTCCTTGAGGTTGATGCCCATCGGAAACTCGTAAACTCCGCGGCGCGACACATTTCCGATGACGGTGAACAGCTTTGTGCCGTGGCTCGTCTCGGTGCCGATGCCGCGGAACCATACCGCGCCGTTGCGCAGGATGTGGCTCATGTTCGCCAGCGTCTCGACGTTGTTGAGGCACGTCGGCTTTCCGAAAAGTCCGTGAGAGCCGGGATATGGCGGGCGGAAACGCGGCTCTCCGCGGTGTCCCTCGATGGATTCAAACAGCGCCGTCTCCTCGCCGCAGATGTAGGCGCCCGCGCCTCGCCGGACGGAGATGTCGAACGAAAAATCGCTGCCGAAAATATTCTTCCCGAGTGCTCCGGCGGCCTTTGCGCTTGCGATCGACTGCTCGAGCAGCGGGAAGATATACGGATATTCGGCGCGGAGATATATGTATCCCTTTGTCGCGCCTATCGCGCGTCCCGCTATCGCCATGCCCTCGAGCACGCTGTGCGGGTCGGAGGTAAGAAGCACTCTGTCCTTGTTTGTTCCGGGCTCGCCCTCATCGGCGTTGCAGACGATGTATTTTGCGTCGTCCTGCGCGTCGTAGGCGAACTTGAGCTTGAGCCACGATGGGAAGCCCGCTCCGCCGCGGCCGCGCAGCCCCGCGTCCTTGAGCTCCTGGATTATATCCCAGCCCTTCATTCCGATGGCTCTGCGAAGGCCCTCGTAGCCTCCGGTCTTTATATAGTTCTCGGCGTCGGTCATATTTTCCCTGCCGAGATTACGCAGGAGAACACGCATTTCTTTCACGTGATATCAATCCTTTCGTTTTATATCGTGAGGCGCGCTCAGTCGCTGTCCTCGACGTCCTCGCGTATATAGCGCTTTATAAGTGCTTTCGCGCTTTCCGCCGTCAGGTTGCCGTAGACCTTGTTGTTTATCATTATCGCCGGGGACATGTCGCAGATTCCCATGCATGGAGAGAGCTCGACGGTGAAACGCCCGTCGTCCGTCGTCTCACCGATTCCTATCCCGAGCTGGTCGAGAATGGCCTCCATCACTCCGCGCGCGCCTCTGACATGGCACGGCGCGCTGGAGCACATGCGGATGACGTATTTGCCGCGCTCCTTTACCGACAGTCTTTCGTAAAAGGTTATAAATCCGTAAACCTCATTCTGGCGGAGATTCATCTCCCGCGCTATGACCGCCGCTACGCTTTCCGACATCGACGGCACCACTTTCTGAACGGCGAGTATAACGTCCATCAGCTTGTCCGGGCGGCTTTTGCACCTGGCGGCTATCTCCGCTACTTTGACGAGCGCGGAACGCGGGGTATCATGGCTGTAATTTTCCTGCTTCATATTTCAGACCTCCATTCGCTTCCGGAACTGCAAAAAGATTATAAATGCGATTATAGGGGCGCGCATATTCTCAAGTCAATAAAAGATATTTTTTTGACAATATTGTTTATTTTATAACGTCACAATTATAACAATGTACGCAAAACCAGAGCCGTGAAACCCGCTTTCCGGGCGGGTTTTGCGGCTCTGGTAAATTCAGGGTATTGATATTGTTTTAACAAGGCAGTGTGTTAAAATTGCAACTTTTTTGTGAAATTTCCATATTGTGTTTTTCTTCGCTCATACGCAGCCGGGTTTGCGCCGAAAAAAATGCAATGCGCCTGTCTGAGGAATGTGTTATAATCAGCGCAAGAGGCACGAAATCAGCGCGGAACTTTTTGTTTGCCGCACAGGAGGAAGAAATATGGAATGCAGTATCCGCAAGTGGCGGATTGAAGATGCCGCCGCCCTCGCAGCGGCTTTGAACAACAAAAATATCCTCGACAAATTGAGAGACGGACTGCCATATCCGTATACAAAAAAAGACG
>JAYFRC010000031.1:0-2309 GCA_034926415.1 Oscillospiraceae bacterium | reverse complement strand
GAATGTTGGCCATATTTACGCGTAGTATCTGATTGTTCTGCGACGAATAGGGGCCCCAAACGTTGCGTATAAGATAGTCGTAGGTCAGAACGCGTCCAGCGTCTCTGCAAAGCAACGAAAACAGCTTGTACTCCACCTGTGTAAGGTGTATCTCGTTTCCGTCGACCGTTATCAGCCGGCGGCCAAAATCAGCCTTGAGTCCGCCGACTCGAAAAATATCCGAGTCGAGCGAGCCTTTTATCATCCTGTCGGTATAGCGCAGAGTGGCGCGCAGACGCGCGAGCAGCTCTTCCGTTCCGAAAGGCTTCACGATATAATCGTTGGCGCCTGCGTCAAGAGCCTCGACCTTCTCCCTTTCCTGGCCTCTTGCCGACACCACGACGACAGGGGTGTTCGTCCACTGGCGCACGCTGCGGAGGACCTCGAGCCCGTCCATATCGGGAAGGCCAAGGTCGAGAAGGATTATTTCAGGATTATTCGACGCTATGAGATCCAGCGCTATTCTACCGCTTTTCGCGGTAATAACATTGTACCCGCTGTTGGCGATTATAGTAGAAATAAGATTAAGTATGCTCGCTTCATCTTCAATTACCATGACAGAACGCTTATTCATGCTCATCAGCCTTTCTCCGTATCTTCATCGTTGGACAGCGGCAGCCAGAAGCTGAATTCCGCCCCTCCGCCGTCTTTGTTTTCAGCCGAAAGTTCTCCATTGTGAGCTTCAATTATTGACTTGCATACTGACAACCCTATACCCATTCCTCTTGTGGAATCGTCCTGCTCCATATTGCCGCTGAACAGTCTAGGCAATTCTTCCTCTGATATTCCTTTGCCATAGTCACGCACGCGGAAAACGACGCGCTCTTTTTCTTTTTCGGCGGAAACGTCTATTGTTTTTTCAACACCCGAGTGACGCACCGCATTTTCAAGGAGATTTATAAGCACCTGCTCTATCAGCATAACGTCCATGGGAACAAGAAGTATTTCCTTCGGCGCCCTAACAGATATATCCTGCTGCGGAAAATGGCGTTGAAATTTTGAAATGCTCTCTCCGAGAACTTCGTCCACTATTTCGCCACGTTCATTCAGCCTTACCTTCCCGTCATTGTTCATCCGCGTCACAGATAACAGGTTTTCCACCATCTGCGACAGCCACAGCGCTTCGCTGTGTATGTCTCCGACAAGCCTTTTTTGCTCATCGTCCGACAATGAGACATTGTCTTCCATCATCACGGCGCTCGCGCCGGCAATGGAAGTAAGCGGCGTTCGCAGATCGTGCGATATGGCGCGCAGAAGATTGCTGTACATCTTTTCCTTCTCCGCCTCAAGACGCGCTTCGGCTCGCTTGGCCTCGAGCTTTTTATTTTCATTGTATATCTCTATCGTTTCCTGCTCATGAGCCCGCGCTCCACGCGCAGCCTCGCGCTCCTGCGATGTTATTGTACTCATCATTACCGATATAACGGTCATACATATAAAATCTATCGGGTAGCCGGCTATCATAAGTGTGAAAAAATTGTACGGATAAGTAAAGAAGTAGTTTATGGCAAAGGTACTGACAAGCGATGTTACGATCCCGTATCTGTACTTATCCGTGAACCTTGAAACCAGAACTACCGCCATCAGGAAGATTATCGGCGCATCGTTGTCTATCCATGAAAACTTCGCTATTCCCAAGCAGACCAGATCCGCGATACATAAAGAAACCGCAACGAATATCCAGTTTGAAAGTGCCTTGTTCTTTTTCCGCAGCTCCAACCAACCATCCCTTAACACCCTCAAAGGCAGTCTCCCTCCTTGCCCACGCGTCTGCATTATCAATTTCCATATTTATAATGATATTATAGCACCGCTAGCATTAAAAAAGTGTTAAGCTTATATATATGTGAAAAAAGGGAAAAGACGGGCGTCCGCCAGGACGCCCGTCTTTTTCGCGTTGGTGATGGGGGGAAATAATACTGTATTTGTTAGTCTTGTTTAGAACAAGAGGGCCCAGAGCAGGAAGCCGATGACGGCAACGATACCGACAAAGACAAGAACTCCGATCAGGAAGCCCATGATGTCTCTTGCCTGCAGGCCGGCGATTCCGAGAGGCGCCAGAGCCCAGAACGGCTGAATCATGTTGGTCCACTGATCGCCCCAGGCTATACCCATGCAGGCACGGCCGAGCTCGATGCCCATTGAGTTTGCAGCGGGAACGACGATAGGTGCCTGAACTGCCCACTGGCCGCCGCCGGAGGGAACGAAGAAGTTTATGATACCGGCGGACAGGAAGGTCAGCATCGGGAACGTGATGTTGTTCGAGATAG
>JAYFRC010000090.1:0-4992 GCA_034926415.1 Oscillospiraceae bacterium | reverse complement strand
AGCCGTCGGCTGCTTTGTGCTTTCTGCTAAAAAGTATTCAAATCTAGATCTTATTTTTTTCAAAATCTCTTTTTATGCGCATTATACGGAGTCGTTCCGTGCATTCGTTCTTCATAATTATGAAAGCTTTTCGACCTGTTTCTGAAAGGCCATAAGATGACTTTCAGAAGCATCTCTCAACGCGGTGAACACTTCCTCCACATCGTCAGGCAGATTATAGCTAAGGAATAGTTTGTACATTGCAATATTGTCAATTTCAGCGTTTACCCCAGTCTCAGCAGCCTCCAGAAGGCTATCCGGAACGACAATATGTTCTGATGAAGTGTCGTCGGGGAATACAAGTTCGTAAGAATCGTAAACTCCTTTTAGCAATGAAAGATGTTTTTCCTCTGCAGCTGCAATGTTTTTATATGGATTGGAATCTCCATACTCATCCATAATCGCCAGGTACTCTCCCCGTGCTAAATATTCATCCTGAACAGCATATGTAAGCATATCTAACAAACTCAAATCGGTGTCGTCAAGTGCACCGATTGCGCCATATCCTGTAATGCTTTGGGTTGCATCATCCACTGTTAACGGTTCAGAATTTGAACTGACCTCATTTGCCTGTGAGGATTCATCTGATGATTCCGAAGTATCAGTTTCCTGCGCTGAAGCGGCTGAGTCTGTAGCCGATTTAGGCGTTAAGCCACAGCTTGATAAGCCAAACAAAATACATGAGGAAAGCGCCAGACACAGAAGAAGCTTAGCGCATGAAAAGAATTTATTGCTAATTTGATATATCTTCATACGGATGTCCCCCCCTCAAAAAATTATTTGATTTATCCTCCCAAATTATTGGAATATACGCAAATAAAGCCAGGGCAAACATTATGATTTTGATTTAAAAGTCTTAGTTGGCTTATGACGCTTTCCGCTCCCATTCTTGCCATAGTCAAAAGTAACGTAATATAATTTCTTATCTTCGTTATAGGATATGTTTTTTCAGCAGTTTTTTATGCCATTCCCCTACCCTCCTTTCAAAACGTTTACCTAATAAAAAAACATTAGCACATAATTTCAAATTTGTCTATCAAAATGCCGTTTACGGGTGAAAAACGCCAGGTATCTTATAATTTAATAAAAAAAAGCCGTCTCTTAAGAGACGGCTTTTCTTTGGTGGAGGCGAGGGGAGTTGAACCCCTGTCCGAAAGCACCTCAACGGGACTTTCTCCGGGCGCAGGCGATTATTTCCGGAGTCTTTCTCTCCGTGTTCCCTTCAGCTGCGGCAAATCACCGCGCCGCCGCGTCAGGTAAGCTTCATCAATGTATGGTGCGCGCAAAGCTTAACGCACTCACATTTACCGCTAAACGACGCCCTTACCGGCCCGCGGTCCCTCCGGTTCGGACGGCTGCCTTTAGTTAGGCAGCAACTGCAACTAAATTGTCGTCAGTTAAAATTAAAGTTTGCCCGTTTTATGGCGGTCAGGCGCCGCCGCCCGCTTATCCCGCCCCGATACCCCCGTCGAAACCGGTACGCCCCCGTATCGGTTTGCGCGGCTCAAGGCGCGCGTATATCAAGAAACCGTCCGTCCTCCGCCTCTCGGCGGACAGACGATATTCTTTCACAAAATTATCCGGCTTTCTGCGGAGCCGGATACTCGACTCCGAAAGTCTCTACCGTGACCTTCTTCATGGCCTCGTCGGTCATGGGCTTATCGCTGTAGTTGGTCTTAACGGCCACTATTCTGTCGGCTTCGTCCTGGCCCTCAAACACCTTGCCGAAGGCAGCGTACTGCCCGTCAAGATGCGGCGAGTCCTCCACCATGATAAAGAACTGGCTTCCGGCGCTGTTGGGATCCAGCGTGCGCGCCATCGAAATGACGCCCTTCGAGTGCTTCAGATCGTTTCTGAAACCGTTTCCGGTGAACTCGCCCTTTATGCAGTAATCCGGGCCGCCCATTCCGGTGCCGTCCGGGTCTCCGCCCTGGATCATGAATCCGGGAATAACGCGGTGGAAAATAGTTCCGTCATAAAAACCGCTCTTGGCGAGCGAGATGAAATTGTTCACGGTGTTGGGCGCGACATTGGGATAAAGCTCTATCTTTATCTTTCCTCCGCCTGCCATCTCAATGGTAACTATCGGGTTCTGAGCCATAAATTTCATTCCTTTCAGCGATTGCGCTCTTTCATGGTTCTGTCCATCTCGCGGACGGCGTCGCGCTTTGCGGAATCGGCGCGCTTGTCATAAAGCTTTTTGCCCCTGCACAGACCGACCGAAACCTTGACACGCGAGTTCTTGAAATAGACCGAGGTCGGAACTAACGTGTAGCCGTCCTGCTTAACAAGCGCGTAGAGCTTTTGTATCTCCCGCCTGTGCATCAGGAGGCGCTTGTCACGCATCGGATCCTTGTTAAAGATGTTGCCCTTATCGTACGGGCTTATGTGCATCCCGTGCACGAACAGTTCTCCGTTTTTAACCGCACAGTATGAATCCTTGAGGCTGACGTTTCCAGCGCGTACTGACTTTACCTCAGTTCCGGTGAGCTCTATCCCAGCCTCGTACTGCTCGTCGACGAAATAGTCGTGGAAGGCTTTTCTGTTGTTCGCCACGGTCTTTGTTCCCTTTTTATCCACGCATTCGCCCCCTTAAGCAGTTTTTTATTATACCATGGAGTCCATTGCTTGGCAAGCCGCAAATCGTGAACGTTCTGTGTATTTTTGGCATCAATATCACATAGATTTGGGAGTCGACCTTACATATAAAAGAGTGTGGAATTTCACCGTTTTCTATGATACACTAATAAATTGATGAATTGTGTAGAAAAAAGGGGTATTTCCACAATGGAGCTTATGGAGCGCATGGTCAAAAGCGAGAAGGTTTACCGGGGCCGCATAGTCGACATCCGCATGGACGACGTGACGGTTCCCGACGGAAATACGGTAAAGCGCGAGGTAGTCGAGCATCCCGGTGGAGTCGTGATACTCGCCCTAGACAAAAACGACAACGTCCTTATGGTGCGGCAGTACCGCTACGCCGTGCAGCGCGAACTTAGCGAACTTCCCGCCGGAAAGCTCGAGCCCGGCGAAGACCCGCGGCAGGCCGCCCTGCGCGAGCTCAATGAAGAGGTCGGCGCTACGCCGGATGAGTTCAAATCGCTCGGGACGTTTTTCTCATCGCCAGGCATATTTACGGAAACGATACACGCCTTTCTCGCCAGAGGGCTTTCCTTCGGCGAAACACATCCCGACGACGACGAGTTCCTGGTTATCGAGCGTGTGCCGTTCGATAAAATGTGCGAAAGAATAAAGCTCGGCGAGATACAGGACATGAAGACTGTCGCCGTGTTTCTGAAAGCCAAGGCTCTTCTCGGCAAATAACATATCCCGTATTGACAAGGAGCTGGAATTGATGGAAAGTAAAACCGTACTTATCGTAGAGGACGAAAAAAACATAGTGGATATACTACGCTTCAATCTTGCCAAGGAGGGCTACGACACTCTTGAGGCTTACGACGGAGAGGAGGGGCTCAGACTGGCGCTTGAGAAGAATCCTGACCTCATACTGCTTGACGTGATGCTGCCGAAAATGATAGGCTTCGACGTATGTAGAACCATCCGCGAAAAAGGGATAGGTATACCCGTCATCATACTCACCGCCCGCGAGGAGGAAGCCGACAAGGTGCTCGGCCTCGAGATAGGCGCGGATGACTATATAACAAAGCCATTTTCCATGCGCGAGCTTCTCGCCAGAGTCAAGACCAACATCCGCCGCACGGCGATGTTTATGCGCCCCGCGTCCGCTGGAAACGGCAGCGTTCTCACGTTCGGTACCCTGTCGATAGACACCGACCGCTGCGCCGTGACGCGCGGAGATGAGGGCGTTGACCTAACTCAGCGCGAATACGAACTGCTGACTTTCCTGGCCCGGCATCCGGACAAAGTCTACTCGCGAAGCGACCTGATGGAACAGGTCTGGAACTACGAATATGTAGGCGATGTGCGCACGGTCGACGTAACGGTGCGCCGCCTGCGGGAAAAAATAGAGGATGATCCCGCCGCTCCGAAATATATCCTGACAAGGCGCGGGATAGGCTATTATTTTTCGACGCAGGGGTAAAACTCTTTTATGGGATGAGCCGCTTCCCGTCCGCCGCCAACACAAAATTTCAGCAAAGGAGGTTCCGCCATGTTCCGCAGTCTGCATATGAAGCTTGTGCTCATATTTCTGCTCCTTATCACGTCGCTCATGACGGTGGTCGGAGCTTTCCTTATCGCGAGCGTATCCGGTTTTTACACCGACCAGTTCTATCAGCAGATGGACGACGTTTTCGGTCAGAACAACTTTGAGTTCGTCAACTCCCTGCGCGCCGAAGCCGCTCAGGACGATGGCGCGCTCAAGCTTCAGAGCATGATAGAGGCCAATTCCGGACGTCTCGGCATCGATTACAGCACCCGCAACTACTACATTCTCGACTCTGAGACCGGAAGCGTGCTCTACGGCTCAGACGATGGCGCGTCGATACAGGACACCGTCAATCTGCTTGCCGCGCGCAATGGCGAGATTGGGCAGGACAGCGATCCCACAGCTGATTATATGGACGTCGCCATCCCAATCTCCGGCGGTGATAACTCCTACATTATTTACATTCTCGACAACCGCGAGACGGTGTCGTCCCTCAACTCACATCTGTTTATGATAATCATGCAGGCGCTGCTCGTCGGACTTCTCATCTCGCTGCTGCTTTCTTTCCTTCTTTCAAAAACCATGGTAACTCCCATAGAGCGCCTGACAGACGGCGCGGAACGGGTCGCCGCCGGCGATTTTGAAAACAAGATAGACGTCGAATCAAACGACGAGATAGGCATACTCACGACGACCTTCAACGACATGGCCGGCGTGCTCCACGACACGCTCGAGGAGGTCGAGAGCGAGCGCAACAAGCTTGACACGCTGTTCCTCCACATGACGGACGGCGTCGTCGCGTTCTCGCGCGACGGCTCCGTGAT
>JAYFRC010000072.1:0-16267 GCA_034926415.1 Oscillospiraceae bacterium | reverse complement strand
TGTTTCCAGCGCTTCGGCATCCAATACCGTCTCCTGTTCCAAGTCTGCTTTTACCTTGTCCCGGATGGGCAGAAACACCTCGTCCCCGCCGAAATACTCGTAACCGCCGTAGGTGGTCTGAATGATCTTGAAGAAGGTATCCACATCCTGTTTGGCCTCCTCCAGTGTTATCGTTCCGGGATTTTCGTGGGGCGTCACCAACTGGTCCATCTCCTCCTGGGTAAAGGCTTCCATCTGGGCTGAGAAATCCGGCGTGTACGCCGCAATGTCGATACTTTCGTCCTCGGTCCAGGCCATGGTGTTTGCCCGGGCATCATTCACCTCTTGGAGAAATGTATTGAAGTCCGGCGGCTGTGAGGTTGAAGAAGACCCACAGCCTGCCAGTAAAACAAAGAACATCAGCAATGGAATCCATCTCTTTTTCATATGCGGCTCCTCCTTCAATGGCTTATTTTACAATTCTTCAGGATGATCCTTATTCACCGCACCTTGTTTCCGATGTATTGTATAAAAAATTATATACCAATATTTGTAAGAGGGCAAGCATACGCCTGCCCTCTTACAGATATAACACAAATCCGAACCCTTCGCCAACAGGAATAACCTGTCGGGATAGGTTCGGATTATTTGCGTTTGGTGCGCGAGGCGGGACTTGAACCCGCACGTCCGTAATGGACACTAGAACCTGAATCTAGCGAGTCTGCCAATTCCACCACTCGCGCATACATTTTTTTAGTTTTAATGAACCGGACAGACTGTGGTGCGAGTAGTGGGACTTGAACCCACACAGCAAAGCCACACGCACCTCAAACGTGCCTGTCTACCAGTTCCAGCATACTCGCATATACCAGTCTGTCCGATTCATCACCCGGTTATTATAGCGTTTAAGGCAGGGTTTGTCAACACCTATTTTCCCCTCCCGGGTCGCTGTGCAGCATGTCTTAAAGGGGCCGGAAACTCACGGCTTCCGGCCTCTTTTGTATCAGTCTCCGATGCTTATCTCTCGCTCATCGGGACGTATTCCTTTCTCTTTTCAACGCACTTGTAAGCGGGACGTATTATTTTTCCGCCGTTGCTCAACTCTTCAAGTCTGTGCGCGCTCCACCCTGCGATGCGCGCCACAGCAAACATAGGCGTATAAAGCTCGCGCGGTATGCTGAGCATATCGTAGACGAATCCGCTGTAAAAATCCACGTTGGTCGCAACCGGCTTCCCGTTTTCGCCTCGCTCGGCGGCGATCATCGCCTTTGAAAGACGCTCGACGCTGCGGTAGAGCTTCATCTCGTCGTCCTTCCCCTTTTCGCGGGACAGGTCCGCAGCAAATCCCCTCAACACCTCCGCACGCGGGTCTGAAAGCGTATAGACGGCGTGTCCGATACCGTAAATCAGCCCGCTCTTGTCGAAAGCCTCTCCGCGAAGCAGTTTGTGCAGGTGATCGCTTATCTCACCGTCGTCGTCCCAGTTTTTGACATGATTTTTGATGTCCGTCATCATGTCCATGACCTTGAGATTCGCGCCGCCATGCCTCGGCCCCTTGAGCGATGAAAGAGAAGCTGCCATCGCCGAATAAGTATCGGTCCCGGTAGACGTGACGACGTGGTTGGTGAACGTCGCGTTGTTTCCTCCGCCGTGGTCGGCGTGAAGGACGAGGCAGACGTCGAGCACGTGCGCTTCGAGTTCCGTGTACGCTTTATCCTCGCGCAGCATATAAAGTATGTTTTCCGCACATGATAACTCAGGCTGCGGAGTGTGGATGAATAGCCCGTCTCCCAACATATGACGGTAAGCCTGATAGCCGTATACCGACAGAACCGGGAAATTCGCGATGAGCTGTATGCACTGGCGAAGTACGTTCGCCGTGTTTATGTCGTTTGCGTTGGTGTCGTAGCAGTAAAGCGTCAGCACGCCGCGGGCAAGCGTATTCATCATATCGTTCGTCGGCGCTTTCATTATTACGTCGCGGACAAAATTCTGCGGAAGCGTGCGGTACTCCGCAAGCAGCTCGCGGAACTCGCACAGAGCGCCGCTCGACGGAAGCTCGCCGAATATGAGCAGATAAGCCGCTTCCTCAAAGCCGAAGCGCCTTCCCTTTGTAAATCCGGCGACCAGATCGTTTATATCGTATCCACGATAGTACAGCTTTCCATCGCATGGAATAGTCTCGTCGTCGTCTATCGTATATGATTTGACCTCCGCTATCCTCGTCAGTCCGGTTAGCACTCCTCGCCCGTTATTGTCGCGCAGTCCGCGCTTAACATCGTAGCGCGAATAGAGCTGCGGCTCTATTTTGCCGTTTTTGGCATTGAGTCCCGCGAGCTGCCAGACTTCCGGAAGTATGTCGCAATAACTGTTGTCCATAACAACACCCCTAAGACATATAATTAAATAATTATCACTCTGCAATTTTATCACAACATTCCATCATTTATCAATATATTTTCCGGCTTTATTTGAAGCGCAGCTAGTTTTTTTGCAAGTTGTTAATCTGACAAATTCTGTTTTCGTTTTTATGTTCAGCAGAGCGGCACCCGCAGTCTTTATATTTGTGCAATATTTCGGGGTGATTTTCCACTTTTGGAAACATCGGTTATTGACATTGAAAAAAAAGAAAACTATAATTTACTTTAGCAACACAAAGCGATAAAGAATCGCGTTGTGCAATTTGGAGGAATTGAAATGAATAAAGTCAAACGTACACTTGCGGTTCTTTCTGCGGCCGCGATAATGGCTTCCCTCGCCGCGTGCGGAAGCAGCGGCACAAACACGTCCGGCAGCACAAACACTTCGACGGGCGACAAGACCTATACCATCGGCATCTGCCAGCTCGTCCAGCATCCCGCGCTCGACGCGGCCACTCAGGGCTTTGAGGACGCGCTGACCGAGAAGCTCGGCGACAAGGTCACTTTCGACCTGCAGAACGCAGCCAACGACAGCGCCACCTGCTCCACCATCTGCACGAGCTTCGTCTCCAGCGGCTATGACCTGATCCTTGCAAACGCAACATCTTCGCTCCAGGCCGCCGTTTCCGCTACGTCGGACATTCCCATTCTCGGCACATCCATAACCGATTACGGTACCGCTCTCGGCGTTGACAACTGGACCGGAACCTCCGGCACTAACGTCTCCGGCACCTCCGACCTCGCTCCGCTCGACGGACAGGCGAATATGCTAAACGAGCTGTTCCCGGACGCCAAGAACGTCGGCATCATCTACTGCTCCGGCGAGCCTAACTCAAAGTACCAGGTCGATACCATCACCCCGTATCTTGAAGCCTTCGGTTACAAAGTGACCCCTTATACCTTCGCTGACTCCAACGACGTATCAGCTGTTACAACCAGCGCCTGCAACGACAGCGACGTCATCTATATCCCGACCGACAACACCGCTGCTTCCTGCTCAGAGGCTATAAACAACGTAGCCATCAAAGCCAAGGTTCCCATCATCGCCGGCGAAGAAGGAATCTGCAAGGGCTGCGGCGTAGCAACGCTTTCCATCAGCTACTATGACCTCGGCTACAAGACCGGCGAGATGGCTTACGACATCCTCGTCAACGGCGCTGACATCACCACAATGGAAGTTCAGTACGCGCCCTCTTTCACCAAGGAGTACAACGCCACTATCTGCCAGACCCTCGGCATCACTCCTCCTTCGGATTATGTTGCAATCGCCGACTGATTACTGTATAATATTTTGAGCACAAAGGGGTGCCGCTTTATGCGGCACCCCAATGTGTATTGAAAGTCAGTCTTTCGGAGGCTGATGAATGTGCCCGCGATACGTGGCGGGCCTGTCCATCTGCTTCTGAGAAGAGAGAATCGGAGGAATAGTTGTTTATGGACCTGCTTGCTTATTTCGCGTCACTGAATTTCATGAACCTCGTGAAGATGCTCCCGAGCGGCGTGGCTCAGGGCGTCATATGGGGACTCATGGCTCTCGGCGTCTACATCACCTTCAGGCTGCTCGACGTGGCAGACCTCTCGGTCGACGGCAGCTTCACCACAGGCGGAGCCGTGACAGTAATGCTCATCCTAGCCGGCTGCCCGGCCTGGCTCGCGATAATCATCGCCATGCTTGCAGGTCTCTGCGCGGGGGCCGTGACCGGATTCCTTCACACACTGCTCGGCATACCCGCCATCCTCGCCGGAATACTTACACAGTTTGCGCTGTACTCGATAAACCTGCACATAATGGGAATGGCGGCTAACAAGGCTCTGTCGGTGGACAAGTACGGGATATTCCTCAAAAACCCCGGCGGAATGATGCTCTCCTCCCGCTTCGTGCCTCTGGCCATAATCGTCGGCGTGGTATTTGCGATAATAATTGTCTGCATACTTTACTGGTACTTCGGCACCGAGCAGGGCTCGGCTCTGCGCGCCACAGGCTGCAATCCGATAATGGCGAAAGCTCAGGGCATCAACATCAATTTCATGAAAGTCCTCGGTCTTGCCATCTCCAACGCGCTCGTTGCCCTGGCCGGCGGTCTTATGGCCCAGTATCAGGGCTTTGCGGACATCAATATGGGACGAGGCTCCATCGTCATTGGCCTCGCGGCCGTCATCATCGGTGAGGTGCTCGGCGAGGCGATCCTCGGCAAGCGCCTAAACTTCATGAGTCGCCTGTTCTTTATCGTAGTCGGCGGAATAATTTATTACCTCGTCGTTCAGGTCGTGCTTTGGCTCAAGCTCAACTCCAACGATCTCAAGCTGTTCACGGCCATAATAGTCGCGGTGTTCCTTGCCGTTCCGTACATCAAGGCCAAGAGCAGAAGTTCCTTTGCCAAGGCCGGGAAAAAGGGGGCGCAGATAAATGCTTGACGCAAAAAACATCTGGAAAACCTTCAACCCCGGAACAATAAATGAAAAGCACGCGCTCAACGGCGTGGACCTTCATCTAGACGACGGCGATTTCGTGACCATCATCGGGGGCAACGGCGCCGGCAAATCCACCATGCTCAACGCCGTAGCCGGCGTGTGGCCCGTAGACGAAGGCACGATAATTCTCGACGGACAGAACGTTACCGGACTCCCGGACTTCAAGCGCGCAGCGCTCATAGGCCGCGTGTTTCAGGACCCGATGACTGGTACGGCATCCACGATGGAAATTGAGGAAAACATGGCGCTCGCGGCAAGACGCGGCAAACGCAGGACCCTGCGCTGGGGCATCACCAGCGCTGAAAAGGATGTCTTTCGCGAGCAGCTCAAGATACTTGATCTCGGGCTTGAAGAGCGCATGACCGCAAAGGTCGGCCTGCTCTCCGGCGGCCAACGTCAGGCGCTGACGCTGCTGATGGCCACGCTCCAGAAGCCGAAAATACTTCTGCTTGACGAACACACCGCCGCGCTCGACCCCAAGACCGCGGAAAAGGTGCTTGCTGCAACAGAGCGCATCGTCCGCCGCGACAACCTTACAACGATAATGATAACGCACAACATGAAGGATGCGATCGCCCACGGCAACCGTCTTATCATGATGAACGACGGCAAGATAGTGCTCGACATCGGCGGCGAGGAAAAGACAAAGCTTACGGTCGAAGACCTGCTGCACCAGTTTTCCCGCGTCAGCGGCGAGGAGTTTGCAAGCGACAAGGCGCTGCTTTCATAATACGCGCAAAAACGCGCCCGCGCGGCAATATACCGTGCGGGCGCGTTTCATATGCGTTTGTTTTTATATTACACCTGCGCCAAAGTCTCCCCTATCGGGTCTGTGATATACAGGCTCACCGGCATATCCGCGCAGACGACATCGCGGTTTATAACGACGAGTTTGTCCCCGCCGAAATACTGTATCAGCCCCGCCGCCGGATACACGACGAGCGAGGTGCCGCCGACGATGAGCATGTCGGCCTTTTCTATGGCGCGGACGGCTCCGTTCACGACGTCGCCTTCGAGCCCCTCTTCATAGAGCACAACGTCGGGCTTTATCCGCCCCCCGCAGCCGCAGCGCGGGACTCCGGTCGACTGGAGCATGAACTGCGCCGAATAGCTCTTTCCGCATTCCTCGCAGTAATTGCGGAGCACGCTGCCGTGAAGCTCGTAGACGCATTTGCTTCCGGCCGCCTGATGCAGCCCGTCTATGTTCTGCGTCACCACGGCCTTGAGCTTGCCGCGCCGTTCAAGCTCTGCGAGCTTTAAGTGCGCGGCGTTCGGCTTTGCGTCGAGGTGGAGCAGCTTTTCGCGGTAAAACCTGAAGAACTCGTCGGAATAGCGTTCGTAAAACGTATGGCTCAGGATAGTTTCGGGCGGGTATTTGTATTTTTGACTGTACAGCCCGTCGACGCTTCGAAAATCCGGTATACCGCTCTCGGTGGACACGCCGGCCCCGCCGAAGAAAACGATGTTTTCGCTTTCCTCTATCATGTCCTTCAGTTTTTTGATGCAGTCCTTCATAATCGTCACCGTCTTTTAAGTTTGGAGATGAAGCCGTGAATATTCAGATATTCGGAAATAAGAAATCCTTCGACAGCAAGAAAGCCGAGCGCTGGTTCAAGGAGCGCAGGATAAAATATCAGTACATCGACCTGCCGCGCTACGGCATGTCGCCCGGGGAGTACAGAAGCGTCAAATCAAAACTCGGCTTCGACGCGCTCCTTGACACGTCCTGCCGCGCATACGAGGAGCTCTATATGCCCTATATCACTACCGACGCACGGGAGGAAAAGCTGCTTGAATACCCGGAGCTTTTCCGCGCACCGATAGTTCGGAACGGAAAGGACTGCACCGTCGGCTACTGTCCTGAAGTCTGGGATAGCTGGAAATAATCGACATTTACAGAACGTAGGATTTATCCACTTTTATTACGGCGAAGTAATTTCCGTCCATTCGGCGCACGATCTGCTTTATTTCCTTTTCAACGGCCTCATCGGACATTGAAAATCTGAACGGCACGACAACGTCGAAAATAAGATTCGTATGCGTCGGCCCCGGCACCATTCTGAAATCGTGAATGGTGATGACGGGGTCGATGTTTTCGTTTATCAGTTTAGAGACGTGCGAGCGAAGTTCGCCGACCATCGAGTTGTCGGTCTCTATGGGGTCCATGTGTATGACCGCGTCGCAGCCGAGCTTTTCATGGAGCTCGACCTCGATATTGTCTATCTCGTCGTGTATCTTCATAATATCCACGCTGCACGGAACTTCGGCGTGGAGCGAGACCATTGTGCGCCCCGGACCATAGTCGTGCACTACCATGTCGTGTATGCCTTTTACAAGCGTATGAGCGCGCACTATTTTTTCCACGCTCTCGACGAACTCGTGCTCCGGCGGCTGCCCGAGCAGCGGATTTATCGTATCCTTCGCGGCGATAAATCCGGAGTAGAGTATGAACAGCGCGACGAGTATGCCGCACCAGCCGTCGATGTTGAGCGACGTGAACTGCCCGACTAGCGTCGCTATGAGGACTGCGGTCGTCGCAACGGAATCGCTTAGGCTGTCTATCGCAGTCGCCGCCATTGCCGTTGAGTTTATCCGCTTGCCCACCTTACGGTTATAGTAATTCATATAAAGCTTCACGCAGATCGAAACGACAAGTATGACGATTATCATCGGGCTCGAGGTTATCGGCTGGGGATGGATAATTTTTGTAAGTGACGATTTCGCGAGCTCGAAGCCCATCAATACTATGGATATCGATACGAGCAGACCCGAGAGATACTCAAATCTTCCGTGTCCGAACGGGTGATCGACGTCGGGCTTTTGACCCGCGAGCTTGAAGCCGAGAAGCGTTATAGTCGACGAGCCGGCGTCCGAGAGGTTGTTGAACGCGTCGGCGGTTATTGCGATAGAACCGCTTATCATTCCGGCGAGGAACTTTCCGGTGAAAAGAAGTATGTTGAATCCTATCCCGACGCACCCGCAGAGCACGCCCCATTTTCGACGTATCTCAGGCGAGGAAATATCGTTTCCGTTCTTAATAAAAACGCGGGCCAGAAGCCTTATCACGCTTCGTCATCCTTCCATGCGCTTTTTACCGCATCACAGCTCCATCGCAAACAGAGCCGCGCCGAGAGCTCCGCAGAGCTGAGCTTTGTCTGATATATAGAGCTTTACTCCGAGCTTTTTCTCTATCGCGTCCACGACGCCTTTGTTTTTCGACACGCCGCCGGTCATCATATATTCCTCAGCTCCGCCGACGCGCTTTACGAGCGAAGTGGTCTTGACCGCTATCGAGTTGTCGAGTCCATGGACGATGTCCGATGCAGTCTTGTTCTGCGCGATGAGCGATACGACCTCGGACTCCGCGAAAACTGTACACATGCTGGAGATTGTTATATCCTCGTTCCATTTAAGGCCTATCTCGGACATATCGTCGAGCGACATCTCCATCGTGCGCGCCATCAGCTCCATAAAACGTCCCGTTCCTGCGGCGCACTTGTCGTTCATCACAAAGTTGACCACGCTGCCGTCGTCTCCTATGCGTATGACCTTGCTGTCCTGGCCGCCAATGTCGATTATCGTGCGGACGTTCGGGTTCAGGAAATACGCGCCCTTTGCATGGCAGGTAATCTCGGTTATGCTCTTGTCGCCGGAGGCGATGACGCTTCTTCCGTAGCCGGTCGTCACTGTCGCGCTTATGTCGCCCTTTGATATCTTCGCCTGCGCCAGAGCTTCTTCGAGTGCGCGCTCAGCGCCTATCGCCGCGCCGGCGCCTGTCGGAAGTATTATTTCCGATATTATGTTCTTGTTCTCGTCCAGTATGACGACGTCGGTACTTGTTGAGCCGCTGTCTATGCCTACGTATAATCCCTTGCCCATCTTTTCTCTCCTGACATCTGACTTTGTCTCCGGCGTCATGCTTTCGGCAAAGGCCTCTAGCCGTGTACGGAGCTGTTCCCTGCTCTGCGCAGTGTAATCGGATTCTATCTTTAGTATCGGCACGCTGAAGCGGTTCTTTATCTCGGAATATTCAAATCCGTAATAATCGCAGAACTTGACCGTGTGATAAATCACGCCCCGGATATTCGGGTCGTTGTATAGCTTCTTTCGTCCCTCGGTATCGGTCATCCTCATGCACGGTATCTGTCCGAGCAGCGCAGAGGCGTACCATTCGAGCAGCGCCTCCTGCCCCATATCTTCGTCCGGCGCGGCGATGGACCGGTTGTTGACGCAGGTGTCGTTGAATACGCGCATCGGCATTGTCTTTTCAACCATCGCCTCGAGGTCTGAGCCTATCCTTCCGCCGAGAATGCTTATATAAGGCTCCGACGGACGCTTCTTCTCCTCAAACGCGGCGAGGAATTTTTTCTTGTCGAACGTCGTTCCCTTATACTCTCCGTAGGCCTTTGCAAGGCGCTTAAGCTCCTCCGTCGTGCGCTCCACCGAGCATTGACCGCTTGAGTGGAGCATATCTAGCATAAACAAAAAATCGAGATGTCCGTATTCCTTCAAAACGTCGTAGGCACTGCGTATCGTGTCGCAGCAATTGACGAGCACGAGCTCCTTCACCTGTCCCTCGAGGCACGCCTCGATGACTGATTTTCCGAAGCCGCAGAGATTCGGATGGCTGTACTGGTCGGACAGGTCGAAGTTCTCCGGCATCGTGTTGAGAATTTCACATTCACCGCCGTATGCCGCGAGCAGCTCCACCGGCGTGTATTTACAGACGTAACTGGTAACGTTTCCCATTGTTGCGGTTATCCTTTCGCTTAAACTCTTCGCAAAGTTCCGCCGCAGATGCGGAGGAATAGAGTCAGATCATTTTTGGCCGCGGTATGTACACTGGCAAAAACACTTCGCGCCCTGAAAGCGTGCGCGCCTGGGCCGTAAACTCCCGTCTCCGAGGCCGCAGACTTTCCAGGCCATTATTTCTTTTCAAGCATTTCTATAAACGCGTCGATGCGCGTACCCATCTGTCCCTCACCGCCGTGGCTGTGATCCGCGCCGTCGCCGTCGAGTATGAGCGTCGGGTACCCGGCCTCCTCAAACTTCTTCTTCGCCAACTGCGCGCCGCCGAGCGTGTGCTTGCAGCCCCAGTGACAGAAATACACGACGCCGTCGGCCTTTACCTGCTTCGCGGCGCGTATCCCGCGCTCTATGCGGTCGGACACCGGGCCGTTGAACGACGAATATATAAGTCTCCGCGCCATCGACTCGTAGGGCTTCTCCGGGTCCTGCTTCGTCAGTCCCTCAAAGATCATCTCGCTGGCGACGACCTGCACGTCCTCCCGGAAATTTAGCGCCCTGCGCAGCGGATCGACCCAAAACGGATTCGTGTGCATCCACAGTATGCGCGCGCCCTTTGTGGGCGGAGCGTTCTTAGCGACCTCAAGCGCCTTGACCGAATACTCCTCCATACGCTCCGTACCAAGCAGTATGTGCATACCGAAGCCTGCGTAAAGTTCTCCGGTCAGGTCGCCGAGTATAAGCTTGTCGGCGCTCATCGTCATGTATCTTTCGTAGTTGTCCATGGTGCGCTGACCGCGCGCCACGGCGGCGCGCAGCCGATTTTCGTCGATGCTGCGCCCGGTATTCTTCTCGATGAATTTCGCCATATCGCGCAGCTGGTCGGTGACGTATTTCACCGCCGCCTCGTCCTTTTCATACGGCACGTCGACGACAAACTGCGGGACGCCGTAAAACTCCGCCATGCGCTTGAACGTCAACATATTCGCGTCGCACGCGAGCGTTGTGTTCAGAATGAAGCGCGGCTTTGGCATGACGCCGCTCTCCGCCGCACCAATAAATATCTTGTGATACGAGCAGAAGGTCTCGGGTATTCCCTCCTCCTCCGCTTTCTGGAGGAACCTTCCCTCGGCCATCGTTCCGGAGATATAGCAGGAAAAGCCCTCGGCGGAATAGGGCGTCAGCCCGAGAACGTGAAGCATTTCGCATGGCGTGAACAGGCTTACCATGGCCGAACGTTCGGGATGCGCCAGAGGGGTTATCATCGCGTCCATCGTCAGAATAGCCGCGCATTTCGCGGCCTTGTTCATGTATTTCCCGGGTGCTACCTTAAGCTGGAGATTTTTCGCATGGTAGGCGGCGAGCAGCAGTTTTCGCGCTTCCTTCGGATTGTTCCCGCTGACGGCGTCGACCCAGCGCCCGTATTTTTCTATAAGATGGTTGCTCATTTACGAGGTTCCTTTCCGTAATACAGATCTTTTTATTATATACCTTTTGCCTCGATTTGTAAATTCAAAAGCCCACGCCCCCATGTCTAGGCGCGGACTTTTGTAACTATTCGCTTGCCTTCCGGCAAACGGCGCAGCGGCCTTTCGGCGCAAATGCGAAAAAGCTGGCGGTATCCGGCCTCGAAACGGATACCGCCAGCTTTTGTCATTTATTTGTACTTATTTGTTTATTCCGGCGCTTCCGCTGTCCTTAAGCGTCACATCGTGCGCGCCACCCTCGATGATGGAGGTCGCGGAGACGAGCGTCAGCTTTGCGTTTTTCTGAAGAGCAGGAATCGTCAGCGCGCCGCAGTTACACATGGTGTGGCGTACCTTTGCAAGCGTCACGTTCATATTCTCCTTGAGGCTGCCGGCGTAGGGGACGTAGGAATCGACACCCTCGACAAAGCTCAGCTTCTTCGCGCCGCCAAGGTCGTAGCGCTGCCAGTTGCGGGCTCTAGCGCTGCCCTCGCCCCAGTACTCCTTCATTATATTGCCGTTTACATTGACGCGGTTTGTGGGGCTCTCGTCGAAGCGGGCGAAATAGCGTCCAAGCATCATGAAATCCGCGCCCATCGCCAGCGCCAGGGTTATGTGATAATCATGGACTATGCCGCCGTCGGAGCAGACGGGAACGTAGATTCCGGTCTCCTCGAAATATTTGTCGCGCTCGCGGCAGACGTCTATAAGCGCCGTGGCCTGGCCGCGTCCTATGCCCTTCTGTTCTCTGGTAATGCAGATGGAGCCGCCGCCGATACCGACCTTAACGAAGTCCGCGCCGGCTTCGGCCAAAAATCTGAAGCCCTCGCCGTCGACCACATTGCCCGCGCCGATCCTGACGGAGTCTCCGTAGTGCTCGCGGACCCACTTTATCGTGAGCTCCTGCCATTCGGAAAAGCCCTCGGAGGAATCTATGCACAGCACGTCCGCGCCCGCTTCTAGCAGGACCGGAATACGCTCGGCATAATCGCGTGTGTTGATGCCCGCGCCGACTACATAGCGCTTCTTGCTGTCGAGCAGCTCGAGCGGAGACGCCTTATGGGCGGAATAGTCCTTGCGGAAGACCATGTACATGAGTTTGCCGGCGTCGTCGATTATCGGCAGAGAGTTGAGCTTGTGATCCCAGATTATATCGTTTGCCTCTTTCAGCGTCGTGTCCTTTGACGCGGTCACCAGCTTTGAAAGCGGGGTCATGAACTCTTTTACCTTGAGGTCTGGCGCCATGCGGCTGACGCGGTAGTCACGGCTCGTCACCATACCGACGAGCTTGCCGTTGACGGTGCCGTCATCGGTTATGGCCATGGTCGAGTGTCCCGTTATCTCCTTGAGCGAAAGCACGTCGGCCAGCGTGTGTTCGGGCGACAGATTGCTGTCGCTGACAACGAAGCCCGCTTTGTAGTTTTTGACGCGCGCTATCATCGCCGCCTCGTCCTCGATGGACTGGGAGCCGTAGATAAACGAAACGCCGCCTTCCTTTGCCAGCGCCACCGCCATTGTGTCGTTCGACACTGACTGCATTATGGCCGACGTCATCGGAACATTCATGTAGATCGCGGCTTCCTCGCCCTTTTTATACCTGACGAGCGGCGTGCGAAGGCTTACGCTGTCCGGTACGCATGAAGCGCCGGAATATCCCGGGACGAGCAGATACTCGCTGAAAGTGTGCGACGGTTCGCTGAAAAACTTTGCCATGGCCCATTCCTCCTGTTATCATCCGCATTAAATATATTAGTGTGTAATTTTAACGCCTTGCCCGGCATTTGTCAACGAAATACACCCCGTGTCAGCCAATTTCGTCGGTTTCTATCAAAACGTCGAAATGCGGCTGCCCGCTTTCGTCAAGCCCGCGTACAAAATACTTTCTGCCGTCCGGCGACGATGTCCGCATCTCTATTTTCTGTCCCGGCAGACACTCGGCGCTGTACGTTATCTGCATCGCCTTTATGTATCGTCCGCGCATCTCCTCGAATCTTATAGCGTCGCAGGCAAAATCGGCGTAGCGGATATTGTTTATGTGTCCGTTCGTATCCGTCTCACTGTAGCCCATGCGGTGCTCCCCGGCCTTTTCCATATCGCCCGGCATATGTATCTTCCCGACCTTTTCCGTCCGCGGCGGAAAATACGCACTGTCCTCGCCAGAGCCGAGCACCTCCTCGGCGTTGAGAAGCGCGTGGCTGTCATAATCGGCTATGACCCAGACGCTGGCGCAGCGGCCGACGATCTCGTCTGCGCTCCATATCTCAAAGTCACGGTAAACTAAAGCGCCTCTTGTCGGGCGGTGATATGTGCGGACGCGTATCTTCTCCTTGCCGCGTATGGGGCGGCAGAGTTCGTAGCGAACCCGGACAAGCATCCATATCGCGCTCACGGCACCGGCTTCCTTTCTTTTGCGCAAGCCTACCGTATCCACGTGCGCCCCGGCCACGTCCTGAAAAAAATTCAGCAGCGACGACGGCCTGCACATATTGAAAAGGTCCGTATCGCGCACGCCGACCCTGTATTCCCTGTCTAAAAATCTTTCCATGTTCATGCTCTCTTTATCGTAAGTTCCATCTGGCAGCAAAGGTCGTCGAGGTCCGCGTCCGTAGACGCCGGTATCATCAGCCGCGCTCCGCAGTCTTTGCAGTAAAGCTCGACCGACCCGCTGCGCACCTTCATGCCCCAGTTTTTGCTTCCGCAGCCGCAGGATATGCCGCCCCGCGACGCTATGTCCTTTATCTCGGACAGCACCTCATACATTATCACGTCGTCGAAGAACGCTCCGATCTCTCCGCCGTCTGCGCGAGCCTTAATCTTTTCGCATATCTCTCCGAGGTCGCGTATTTTGTGCGCAATGGCGTCCGGTTCGCCTATATAACTGCATATCTGTCCCTCGTTCGTGCACGACAGACCAACGCCGCGCCCCCGGAGCATTGCTTCCTCCGACACGGCGGCGGTATGCGTTCCGCCGCAAAGCCCGCACGGGACTTCAATGCGATAACGTATGCCGTCAAATTCCGTTCGCATCGCGGATTTTCCGCACTCGCACTCTATCTCCATCGGCGCGGCGGAGATTGCGAAAAGGCTCCGCTCCGCGTAAACGTTCCTTCCGCACTTCGGACATATGTACCCGAAAGCGCGCATTTCGTCAGCCATAGAAAAATACCTCGCATTTAATATAATCGTAGTTATTATACACGCTTTTCGACGTCTTTACCAGATGTTTAAGCTCCTCGTCCGCATATTAAAACGCAAAAATGCAGAACATAGATGCGAAACGGAGTGATGTTTAATGACCGTTCCCATAAAAAAGCCAACGGTTGTCTTTCGCAATCCGCCGTCCGTGCTTTCCTTTTCCAATATTGGGGGGAAAAACGAGGCGGAAGGGCCGCTGTCACAGTATTTCGACGAGGTGAGAAACGACTCGTATTTCGGCGAAAAAACATACGAAAAGGCCGAGTCCGCCATGCAGCGCATAGCTATGGCCAGAGCGCTTGAAAAGGGCGGAATAAGAGCCGAAGACGTCGATTTTGTTTTTGCCGGAGATCTCCTCAACCAGTGCATAAGCTCGGCGTTTTCCCTGCGCGGTTTCGATATACCGTTTTACGGGCTTTACGGCGCCTGCTCGACCATGGGCGAAGGGCTGTCGCTGGCCGCCATGCTCATAGCGGGCGGTTTCGCCGAGTGCGCCGCCGCTCTGACTTCATCGCATTTCTGCTCAGCGGAGCGCCAGTACCGTATGCCTATACCATACGGAAACCAGCGCACGCCGACGTCGCAGTGGACGGTCACGGGAGCCGGCTGCTGCATTCTTTCAAAGGCCGGGGTCGGGCCGTACATCCGCGCCGTCACCTGCGGCAAGATAGTCGACAAGGGCATAACCGATGTGAACAACATGGGCGCGGCGATGGCTCCCGCCGCATATTCGACGCTCTCAACGCATTTCAAAAACACGCACACCCAGCCCGCGGACTACGACCTGATCGTCACCGGCGACCTCGGCCATGTCGGAAAGCGGATAATAATAGACCTGTTTTCACAAGACGGATGGGATATGGACGGCGTGTACGACGACTGCGGCGCGCTTATCTTCGACGCCAAAAAGCAGGACATGCACGCGGGAGGAAGCGGCTGCGGCTGCAGCGCGTCGGTGTTCTGCGGATATCTTCTCCGGGGCATGCGCGAAGAAAAATGGAAAAAGATACTGTTCGCCCCGACCGGCGCGCTGATGTCGCCCATCTCCTGCTGTCAGGGCGAAAGCATTCCGGGGATCTGCCATGCGCTAACAATTTCAAATTCAAAGGACGACTGATATGGACTATTTCAACGCCTTCATCTGCGGAGGAATAATCTGCGCCATAGGCCAGATAATCATAGACCGCACACAGCTAACCCCCGCCCGCTTACTGAGCGCCTACGTCGTAGCAGGCGTAATACTCGGCGGGCTAGGAATATACGAAAAAATTATCGCCTGGGGCGGCGCAGGCGCTACCGTACCCCTGCTCGGCTTCGGCTACAGCCTATCCAAAGGCGTCCGCGAGGCCGTAGCAGCGCACGGCTGGCTCGGCGTGCTCTCCGGCGGACTCGAAGCCACGGCCTCCGGCATCGGCGCGGCGGTGTTTTTTGCCGTTATAGCCGCAATACTTTTCAAGCCCGGCGACAAAAAATAATGCTGCGCCCTTGACAATTTTCAAATGCGGAACTATACTGTGAATGCAGACACCCCTAGGGGGTGTCATGTGATGCCGAAAAAAGCTTGTCTTTTTGGCAATAGACTGCTGCCTGCCGCAGCGCATTATTTGTCCTGTCGGGCATAAGAAACCGCGCGTTCGCAGGCCGAGAATAATTTTTGTCCGCTGCACCGGCGGCGGAAATCTGCGAGGTTTTCATATGGAAAAAAGGTTTTCAATAACGGGGATGTCGTGCGCCGCGTGCGTGGCGCACGTTGAAAAGGCGGTGTCATCTGTCGACGGCGTCAAATCCGCGAACGTGAGCCTCATGACAAACAGCATGACCGCCGAGTTTGACGAGAGCAAATGCGGAGCGGACGATATCGAGCGCGCCGTGGCCGACGCCGGCTACGGCGCCGCTGCTGAAGGCGGGAAGAAAACCGAAGAGGCGAAGCCCGCCGCCGATACGGAGCTTTCAGGAATGAAGCGGCGCTTTTTGACATCGCTAGTATTT
>JAYFRC010000071.1:0-8105 GCA_034926415.1 Oscillospiraceae bacterium | reverse complement strand
AAAAAAAAAACGCCCGCGCGGAAAATTCCGCGCGGGCATTCAACAAATACGTTTATTTCGCGTACTCGACGACCTTTGTCTCCCTTATCAGGTTGACTTTTATCTGGCCGGGGTATTCCATCTCTTCCTCGATGCGCTTCGCCATGTCGCGGGCGAGGATTATCATCTGATCCTCGCTGACTTCCTCGGGCTTTATCATGACGCGGATCTCGCGTCCGGCCTGTATGGCGTAAGTCTTTTCGACTCCGGGATAGGAAGCGGTTATCTCCTCGAGCTTTTCGAGGCGCTTAATATAATTCTCGAGATTTTCCCTGCGCGCTCCCGGGCGGGCGGCAGACACGGCGTCAGCGGCCTGAACCAGGCAGGCGACAAGGGTCCTGGGCTCCACATCGCCGTGGTGCGCCTGTATCGCGTGGATTATATCTTCCTTTTCGTGATATTTTCTCGCAAACTCGACGCCAAGCTCGACATGCGAACCCTCCATCTCGTGATCTACGGATTTGCCGAGATCGTGGAGCAGTCCCGCGCGCTTAGCAGCGGTGACGTCCGCGCCAAGCTCAGCGGCCATGAGGCCGGCTATATGGCTGACCTCTATCGAGTGCTGGAGCACGTTCTGGCCGTAGCTCGTGCGGTAATGCAGACGGCCGAGCATTTTTATAAGCTCGGGGTGCAGTCCGCGCACGCCGGTCTCAAACGTCGCGCGCTCGCCCTCGGCCTTGATTACCGCATCGACCTCGCGCTTGGCCTTTTCGACCATTTCCTCTATGCGCGTCGGGTGGATGCGCCCGTCGGCAATGAGTTTTTCAAGAGCAAGGCGAGCTATCTCGCGGCGCACAGGCTCAAAGCAGGATATCGTTATGGCCTCCGGCGTGTCGTCGATTATGAGATCGACGCCCGTCATCGTCTCTATTGTGCGGATATTGCGTCCTTCGCGGCCGATTATGCGGCCCTTCATCTCGTCATTTGGCAGGGGTACCACGCTGACGGTTATTTCGGACACCTGCTCCGCCGCGCAGCGCTGAATCGCTGTGGCGATGATCTCCTTGGCCTTTTCGTCGGCTTCGTCCTTGGCTCTTGTCTCTATCTCCTTTATCTTCATGGCGGTCTCGTGGGTTACCTCTGTTTCCACCTGGCTGATAAGGTAATCCTTGGCCTGCTCCGCGGTGAAGCCGGAAACGCGCTCAAGCATCTCGGTCTGAGCCTTCTTGATTCCCTCGACTTCTTCCTTCTGTACGTCAAGTTCGGAGCTCTTCTGCGAAAGGAGCTCCTCTTTCTTCTCAATTGCGTCAGTCTTCTTGTCGAGGTTTTCCTCTTTCTGCTGAAGACGGCGCTCCTGTTTCTGCACCTCGGCGCGGCGTTCCTTTACTTCCTTCTCATATTCACTTCGCTGCTTCAAAATCTCTTCTTTAGCCTCGAGCGTTGCCTCGCGTTTCTTGCTCTCGGCGTTTTTTATCGCTTCGTTAATAATGCGCTTCGCTTCGTCTTCAGCGCTTGAGATTTCTTTCTCGGATACTTTCTTACGGTAGCGAATACCGAGGGGGAAGCCAATCACGAACGCCACAACCGCCGCAATAATTATCGCCACAGCAAGTACTATCGGCGACATCGGCACATTTGGTATGGGCATGATTGTCTGTTTACCTCCTGTTTGTACTTTTTAGGTTGCATGTATATAAATATACTCTGATGAGTCAGATAACAATCGTTCCGAACCCCTGTTTCCGGATCGACAATAATCCTTATTGATTTTAATACTTCATTCACTTACTGTCAAGAAATTTGCTCTCTTTGCCCACCCGCTCTTTTGGATTTTTATACCATGAATTTTCCAAATTCATGGTATAATGTCATCGCCGCCGGTTGCCCCGCAAGGGGCGAGACGGACGCGACAGAAATGGCGGCCGGACTCCCGCCTCTGGCGAAATCGTCCGGTATGCCGTATAACAGCCGCTTTGCGGCTATTATACCAGCTAAGAAATATAATCCGCCGACGCGTAACCAACATAGTTCTTATAGTGCACCACATACCAGCCCTGCCAGTAGCCGTATACGCGCACCGCCGAGCCGTTGGGCATCGAGACGAGCACCGTCCCCGTCTTCGTCGGACGCGAACGCAGCTTAAGCGTTCCTCCGTTTGTGCGGACCTTCGCGTCCCATGGGTCTATCGGGTATATGAACGGTACTTTGAACAGCTCGGTCAGCGACAGCACAAGGTTCTGCGCTATCTGTTCCGTGTGGCCGGTTATCCATTTTGCGTCGGCCGTATTGTCGTGATAGCCCATCTCAATCAGCACTGCCGGGAATTTCGATTTTGCCACTTCGCCGAGCGTAGTCGTCGCCTCGGTGCGGACAAGATCTGGCTGCGGGTATATGGTGCGCAGATTTTTTGCGAATATCTCCGCAGCCCGCTTACCCTCGGCGCTGCCGGGATAGTAAAAAACTATTATCCCGCGCGTCGTCCCGTACTTGCCTTCGCCCGACGCATTGGAGTGCAGGGCAAGATGAATATCGTAGTAGCCCTCATTGGCCTGACGTATCGATGAACCCGCGTTCATTTCGGGTGTATTTCGCTTATACTGTATAGCCGACGAGATAAGATATGGTATCATCGTGTCGGCCAACTGATTCATATGGTATTCTTCCGTTCCGCCTGTCACATAATAGTTGTTCTCCTGTGTGGACGGACTCAAATAAATTATAGGCATTGTGTTCAACTCCTCGCCGCATTTTATGCGGTTGGAGAGGGAAAAAGCACCGGAAACGGGGCGGGGGCGTGGACGTTCGGGACGCCGTTCCGCTGCAGGCGCAAAAACACGGCGCGCGGAAAGCTCCCGCGCGCCGCTTACATTATATATTTACACGTTAAAGCGGAACAAAATTATATCCCCGTCCTGCACGACATAGTCCTTGCCCTCGCTGCGGATAAGCCCCTTATCCTTCGCGGCGGTCATTGTGCCGCACTTCATCAGGTCGTCGTATGCCACGACCTCCGCGCGGATGAAGCCGCGCTCGAAATCGCTGTGTATCTTTCCGGCGGCCTGCGGCGCCTTCGTGCCCTTGTTTATCGTCCACGCGCGGCACTCGTCCTTGCCGGACGTAAGGAAGGATATGAGCCCGAGCAGCGAATACGAGCACTTGATAAGCCTGTCAAGACCCGACTCCTTCACGCCTATCTCCTCGAGGAACATCTCCTTTTCTTCCTTAGTGTCAAGCCCGGCTATATCCTCCTCGAGCTTGGCGCATATGGGCAGGACCTGCGCTCCCTCTCCCGCCGCTATGTCGCAGACCTGCTTGTAATAACCGTTGCCGTCGAGGTTCTTAAAACCCTCCTCGTCGGTGTTGGCCGCGTAGATGACGGGTTTCAGGGTAAGAAGCTCGGAGGTCGCGAGCAGCATCTGGTCTTCCTTGTCCTGCTCCGCCGCGAACGTCCTTGCCGACTGTCCGTCGTTAAGGTGTTTCAGGAGATTTCCGAAAAGCTCGGCCTCGTGGAGCGCGGTCTTGTCCCCGCTCTTTCCGGCCTTCATCGCCTTGTCCGCGCGGCGCTCCACCATCTCGGCATCTGCCATGATTAGCTCCAGGTCGATTATCCCGATGTCGCGGGCCGGGTCGGTATTGCCTTCGACGTGTATGACGTTCGAATCGTCGAAACAGCGCACGACGTGGACTATCGCGTCCGTCCTGCGGATGTTGCTCAAAAACTTATTGCCAAGGCCCTCGCCCTTAGACGCTCCCTTAACGAGTCCCGCTATATCGACAAACTCTATAACGGCGGGAGTCTTCTTCTTCGGGTCGTACATCTCCGCCAGTTTGTCAAGCCGCTCGTCCGGCACGGCGACCATGCCGACGTTCGGGTCTATCGTACAGAACGGGTAATTCGCCGACTCCGCTCCGGCGTTCGTTATGGCGTTGAAAAGCGTGCTCTTGCCGACGTTCGGCAGACCTACAATGCCCAGCTTCATTAGAAATCCATCTCCTGATTGTATATTATGACAACATTATTACTATTTGTATCAATTCCGACAGTTATTTTCCGAGCAGTTCAGCGCCGAGCTTAAGGGCTCTTGCCGTTATCGCGTCCATGTTGTAGTAGCGGTACTCGGCGAGGCGGCCGAGAAGGTAAAGGTTTTTGTATTCCGAGGCCATGTCCGCGTATTTTCCGTACAGCTCATCGTTTTCCTTATTATTTACAGCATAGTAAGGTATTTCATCTTTACATCCCGCATACTGCCTTGGATATTCCTTCAGTATAGTCGTCTTTCCGCGAACTGTCTGCCCCGTCAGATGTTTGAACTCTGTTATTCTGGTGAAGTCCTCATCGACGGTATAGTTGACGGTGCCCTTGGGCTGGAACCAGTCCATAGGAAGCGTTTCAAATACGAAATCGAGGGTGCGGTACTGCAAACGCCCGAGCGCGCAGCCGAAAAGTTCGTCGGCCGCGCCGGTATAGACGACGCTGCCCAAAAACGGCTCGCCCTCGAAAAGCACGGTTCCGCTTTCAAACCCAAGGACGTCTGCGGCGCTGGTGTTAAGCCGGACTGTTATGTTCTCGTGCCGGAGCATATTGTCGAACAGCTTGGCGTAGCCGTCAGCGGGCATGCCCTGGTACTCGTCCTGAAAATACCTGTTGTCGCGCGAGACATACACGGGAACTCTGTCGGTGACCGCGGGGTCTATATCCTCGGGAGCCGTGCCCCACTGCTTTTCTGTATAATGCAGGAACACGTTTTCATAGACGTAGGCTGCGAGCTCCTCTATCTCTGCGTCGCCGCTCTTTTTAAGGTCGAGTATGGAGACCTTTTTCTCCATGCCGTACTCCGAAACGAGTTTTTTCTCGAGGCGCACGGCTTTTTCCGCATCAAAGGCGAGGTACAGCGAATTGATGTTGAACGGTATCGGCAGGTACTTGCCGTGCACGCTGCCGACCACCTCGTGCTCGTAATCCCGCCATGCCGTGAAGCGCGAGAGAAAATCAAAGACCTCTTTGTCGCTAGTATGGAAAATGTGCGGGCCGTATTTGTGGACAATCACTCCGGCTTTGTCCGCGCAGTCGTAGGCGTTTCCGCCCGTGTGCGGACGGCTTTCGACAATGAGGACGCGCGCTCCGCCCTCGGCAAGGACGCGGGCAGTCGCCGCTCCGGCAAATCCCGCTCCGACTATTATTCTGTCATAAACCATATAAATGGCCTTTCTGTGTTTTTTAAGGTTATTGTGTGATGTTTTTCGCTCTTATAAATCCACAATTTTTAAGTATAGCATAAAACGCAGATTTGTCCAATCACCATTTTATCTCCGGCCGCGTAGTATTAAACGAGGTGATTCAAGATATGGCTGAGACCACTCTCGACGCCCTTCAGCCCGGGCGGAAGGCGCATATAACACACCTGCTGCTCGAGGGGGGAGTTCGGCGCAGGATGATGGACCTCGGATTCGTTCCGGGAGCGGCCGTTGCCGTCCTGCACAAAAGTCCCTGCGGAGGCATAGCGGCATACGGAGTGCACGGCGCGGTCATCGCGCTCCGCGGAGGCGACGCGCGCCAAATATTCGTCGAATAATCTGGAGGATTAAATGGAGAATCTTTTCAATGATGGCGCGGAAACGGGGCTCACGGTCGCGCTGGCCGGGAACCCAAACGTCGGCAAGAGCACCCTTTTCAACGCACTGACCGGGATGCGTCAACATACCGGGAACTGGCCGGGCAAGACCGTGACCGCCGCGTGCGGCCGCTATAAATATAATAATACATCGTATTCCGTCGTCGACCTGCCGGGAGCGTACTCCCTGCTCGCCGCGTCGGAGGAAGAGCAGACGGCAAGCGATTTCATATGCAGCGGCGAGGCAGACGCCGTGGTCATCGTCTGCGACGCGACGTGCCTTGAGCGCAACCTCGCCCTCGCGCTTCAGATAATCGAGGCCGAGAGCCGCGTCGTCGTGTGCGTGAACCTTCTCGACGAGGCCGAGAAAAAACATATCTCCATCGATCTCGGCGCGCTTGAAAGCGCGCTCGGAGTCCCGGTCGTCGGAGCCGCATTTTCACGGGGACAGGGCATAGGCAACCTCTGCGCCGCCGTAGAAAAAACATGCATATCCAGAGGTTCCGAAAAGCGCACGCTTGTAAATTATCCGCTCATCGTTGAGCGCGCGATAAGCATCATGCACGGGTCCGCGGCGCTGGCCGTGGCGGGAACAAAAACCGATCCGCGCTGGATCTCTCTGCGTCTGCTGTGCGGGGAGGCAGGAAACTGTGAAGATTCTTTACTTGAAAACGAAAAGCTTGCGGACGCGCTCGCCAGGGCGAGAGAGCTGCTCGACTCCTCCGGCATGGCGCTGCCAGAGCTGCGCGACGCGGTGGTCTGCGCCATAGATGCGCACGCCGCGGCGACGGCTGAGAACTGCTCTGTTTCCGAAAGCCAGAGTGACCGGCGCGACCGCGCGATAGACAGGATAGTTACCTCGCGTCGTCTCGGTATCCCAATCATGCTGCTGATGCTCGGCGGAATACTCTTTCTGACGGTCGAGGGTGCGAACGTGCCGTCCGAGCTGCTTTCAAAATTCATGTTCTCGCTTTCCGAGCCGCTGCGCTCGCTTTTGTCTTTTCTTCCAATGCCCGTTTCGGGCGCGCTCGTCGACGGGGTGTGGCGCACAGTCGCTTGGGTCGTGTCCGTCATGCTGCCGCCGATGGCGATATTCTTTCCGCTGTTCACCCTGCTTGAGGACGCAGGTTTCCTCCCGCGCGCGGCGTTCAACCTCGACCGGTTCTTCTCGGAAGCGGGAGCCCACGGGCGGCAGAGCCTCACGATGTGTATGGGGCTTGGCTGCAACGCCTGCGGCGTAACGGGCTGCCGCATAATAGACAGTCCGCGCGAAAAACTTATAGCGATACTTACAAATAATTTTGTGCCCTGCAACGGACGCTTCCCGACGCTTATTGCGGTACTTCTAATCTTTTTCGCCGGAAGCGGAACCGCGTCTTCTCTGCGCGCGGCGATAATGCTGCTAACCCTCATCGTTCTCGCGGTCGCCATGACCCTGCTCGCGTCAAAGTTTCTGTCGTCTACGCTGCTTCGCGGCACGCCGTCGTTTTTCTCGCTCGAGCTTCCGCCCTACCGAAAACCGCAGATAGCGAAAGTCATCGTCCGCTCTGTGCTCGATCGCACCCTGTTCGTGCTGGCGCGGGCAGTGTGCGTCGCGACTCCGGCGGGGCTCGTTATCTGGCTTTTGGCAAATATTTCCATTGGAGGAGCTCCGTTGCTTACCTTTGCCGCAAGCGCCCTTAATGGATTCGGCTCGCTGTTTGGCTTCGACGGGATGATAATAATGGCTGTGCTGCTCGCCTTCCCGGCCAACGAGATAACTATACCGATACTGCTGATGGGCTATCTCTCGACCGGAATGCTGACCGATTACTCGTCGCTGCACGAGCTGCGCGGGTTCCTTGTACAAAACGGCTGGTCAGCGGTCACCGCGCTGAATTTCCTTATTATAACGCTGTTTCACTTTCCATGCGGAACTACGTGCCTCACCATCAGACGCGAAACGGGAGGCCTTCGCTGGACGCTGCTCGCCGCGGCGCTTCCTACGGCTTTTGGTCTTGGGATATGCTTTATCGTGAATCTTATTTCGGTTGCCGTCTGATAAGAAACACGGCCCCAGCGCATAGCGCCGGGGCCGTGTTTCTTTATTCCTTTTTCTCCGGTTCCTTCTTCACTCCCGCAATCCTTTCGATGAACGCGGGGCGGCTGACAAGCTTCAGCACCGCGATCTGGAGCGGAACGAGTATAAGAAACTGCGGTATTCGGGTAACGAAGAATATGGGAAACGCCGTGTCGTAAAGTATCGACAAAAACCATGTGTTCGCCAGCATCCCGACTATTACCTGATTCAGGACGACGGCGGCTACGATGCCCTTCCAGCTTCCCACGCGCCGTCTAAGGCACAGTCCGAATATTACGCCGGTCAGGAACGCCGTCGCCGTCAGCGGCGGGAAATACGGGCCTATCGGATAGACTACCCAGCCGAGAAAATCGGCTGCCGCCGCCGCGCCCCCGGCCCACAGCGGGCCGTAAAGCATGGCGCACATCGCTATCGGCACGAACGCGAAACCTATC